>CANRWA010000013.1 GCA_947643415.1 uncultured Clostridia bacterium
AATAATTATTTTCGATTTTTCTCATTTTGCTATTGACATTTATTAGCTGGACTTTGCTTCCACCTTTATTTTTTCTGCATCATCTAGTCACATCAGAATGACACAGCCCTCATTTAATCTGTTGACGGCAAATCGGTCTGTCCCTCCATGCCAGCTTTTTTTATACCGCAATCCTCCCCGTACTGTCTGCCATGCTCTATCCCGATCTCCAGTCCATCATGAAAACCAAGAACATATGCCGTTTCCCCATAATACCCGCTGTATTCACCCACTGCATCATCCAGACGCATGACAGGTTCAGTGCTTCCCTGGCCGTCCTTCCATTCTTTCTTCAGCGATTCCAGCAGCCTGCGATAGCGTTCCCTGCTTTCCACAAACTGCCGGTCACGCTGCAGCAAGGCCTCTAATGGTTTTCCCAGACGCTCCATACTCATATTTTTCAACAGGTTATGCATCTCCTCATCTCCTCCGCCTTTTTATGGTTCTACAAAGATTACACGAACTGACAGACTGTTTTACAACGAGAAAATTTCCTGCCACAAAAAAACGCATAACAAAAGGCATCAGCTGTTCCGTGTTCACAGCGCATTCATGTTAGTCGGAACTGGACACGAACAACACCCGTACATCTGTCCGGATGCTCCTGCAAAGAACTGATACCTTAAAACCATTATAGCATTGATTTCCAGAAAGACAATAAAAGATACTTTTACCTAAAAAAATTTCTTCCCATTATGTAATCATTCCACTTTTACTGGTATCTCCCCTAGCAGCATTTTTGCCTTTTTCTCTGGTGAAGCATTCATCCTATCCAGAATATATGTAATGCTCTCATCGGACTCATCTTCCCCCAGAAACTCCAATCTACACCCAATCCCGTTATGAATAATATAATACACACGGTCCAAAGCACCCAGCACGCCCTCTTCTTTTTCGTGGTATTCATTATGTCCAAACAGAGTAATATTTAACTGCTTTACGGCATCATACAGACGGACCATATCTGTCATGTCTTCCAGTGAAAACATGCTCCTTTTACCTGCCGCTTTCTTCTCCATGCCAGCCCGCACCCCATCCTCATAACCAAGCTGGTATGCTACCCTGCCATGGGAATCATTATATCTGCCAATGCTGTCCCATATTTTATCACTCTTCCACACACGCTGCTTTTTTGTCCGTGGCGGAATCTCCCAATGTTCACGAAGAGTTTCTGACAGCTTTTTTTGCTGCTCCCTATAGGCAGGGTCATTTTGAAGCCGGTTTTCCAATGGTTCTCCCAGCCTGTTATGAATTAGTTCCTCTGATAATGTTTCCATAGTATACCCCCGTTTCTTTAATAATGCCCGCCTAGTTATCTTTCCCCAGCAGCAACATTTTTGCCCTTTTCTCTGGTTCCATAGAGGTGTCTGCCAATATCTCTGTGGAAACAGGTTTCATGCTTTCCAAAACATTACGGTCAATTACCTCATAAATTCTTCCCAAAGCCCCCATATAACCCTCATAATACATTAACGACATTTCCCCGCCAAACATTGCAGTATTTAGGGCTTTATAAGCATCATGAATCTGGATTAATTCCGTCATATCCCGTATACTCAACCCGCTTTTCCCCTGCTCATCTGCCTCAGTGAAAACCTTTTCTTTGCACTCCACAAGTTTGCAATGAGGCAGCTTTTCCGCTCCTATTTCATCAAAAATTCCACAGCAGCTTAAATGCAGGATACAGTCCCCATGTCCCCGGTAATAATGTGCAAACTCATGCATTTCCATGATCCTGCTGTGAAGTCCCACATATTTTCTGATCGCCTGTCTCTCCTCCTTGGTCAGCTCATAGGCATCCTCCATATGGGTCCCCTCAAACAAGTCTGTAATAACCGGAAACTTACCAGACAATGCTTCCGCTTCCCTGCTTAATTCCTGAAACTCCGCACTTTTTTCCAGCTTCTTTAATACCTCGTCCCGCATACGGTAAAGATAATCGTCGTCAAGTTTTTGTTCAAAAGCCTCCATTGCCTGTGCCTCCTTACATATATTTACTATCACTACACGATCTGGTGTTCTGTTTTACAACCAGATTTCCTATTTTTGTTCAGCACAAAATTTTTAGGAAAACTTGTCAAACTGAATTTTCACTTGATATTATGGCATTGGGGAAATATAATAGATTTCATAGGATATACAAAAATGAGAGAACTGTTTTATACTATTGGAGGCTCAATAAATGCCAAGACAATTTAGAAATGCAAGATTAATGAAACACCTGAAAGTAGCTGATGCCATGAAACTGCTCGGCGTCTCCCAGCCTACCCTGAGTGCATGGGAGGGCGGACGCAAATCCCCTTCCATTGAAAAACTGGAACTCATGGCGGATGTATACGAGGTATCCACAGATTACCTGCTGGGACGCATCAGCACCTATAAAAATACTCCATCCAATCCGGTGTCCCATGCTTCACTGCCTGTCTTACACGAACAGCCGCTCTGGTCACCGGAATACGGCTGGCTGCTGGTAAATTCGATTGAAAAACATCTGATCCAACCAGATGGAAACACCATTCCGTTTTCTGCAGCAGGCGATCTTTATACAACGCCACCTGTTTTTTCCGTACCGGAAACCCTGTCAGAACCACCACTGACACGGGCGCAGATACTTACCAAAGAGGAAATGTGGGTAGAACCTATCTCCCCGGATTCCCTCCTGCGGGATGAACTGCGGGGATGGTACCACAGAAAAGACCGGTATGTGGAAAACGAATATGGGAACCGGTTTTATCTGGATACCTATGAGGCAAAATGGCTGGGATTTGAGAAGGAACAAAACTAAGACACAAAAATGAGGATGCCGAAACATCCCCATCTTTCTAAACAAAATGCTTGCAAAACGCTCGCAAATTGTTTATAATCATCTTAGAAACAATCAAAGGATATTGCTGTATCCGATGATTGCCACCGGAAACTTAATAAACAAAGTTTACAAGTTGCACAGGCTATCCCCTATTGGCGTAGGTTCTTTCTGAACTTTGGGTAGAACAGGCAATAAAAGAACAGGTCAAAAACCTGTTTTTTTATTGTCATTATACTTCTCATTTTGGGGTATATAATATATAATGAAAGTATAAAATACCGCTAAGGAGAACTGCCATATGAAGTATGAAGAGATTACCGATTATTCTTTTTTACTGGACAGGGATCATTATGTTTACGATTATTCAGAAACTGATTCTTTAGATATTTTTGTAAAATCAAGGAAACATAACTGTTCCTGTCCTCAATGCCAGACAGAAAGCTGCCATTTGCACGCTACATATGTACGGAAGATTCAGGATATTCCAATCCGGTGCAAGCCTACCTATCTCCATGTCAATGTCTATAAATATGAATGTGATAATCCGGAATGTAAAACAAAAGTATTTACTGAACCGCTTTCTTTTGCAGGGGCATCACAGGTAAGAACCGATGCATTGAACACCCTGATTCTTGGAATGGCCATGTTCATGAGCAATGAGGGTGCAAGCAACGTATTAAAGCTCTTAGGTGTCACTGCAAGCAATGATACCATCCAGCGGTTGTATGACCGGATAGAGTTTGTTGATGATCAGGATATTGAGGCGGTTGGCATTGATGATGTCGCCACCAAAAAGGGGCAGACGTACGCAACGGCAATTTATGATTTGAAAGACCATCATATGATTGCATTGCTGGATGGAAGGGACGGCATAACATTAAAGGAATGGCTGAAAAACCATAAGAAAATCAGGGTGGTTGCAAGAGACCGTGCCAGTGCATATGCCAAAGCAATCAGTGAAGTCCTGCCGGAATGCGTGCAGGTTGCCGACCGTTTCCATCTGCTGCAGAATCTGGTCGGACATCTGAAAGATATATTTAAGAAAGAACTGCCAAATGAGATTTTTATCACAAACAGGCGGATACTGGACGCCCCGCCAGAAAAAATTTCCCGAGAAAAGAAAGCAGATGAAAAATTAATGGAACAGTTACACTATGACAACAGCCCGCCTGTGGATGAAAATGGAAATCCCGTTGAATATGATGATTCCGCAAATGATTATAACAGCAAAAAATATAAACAACGTGCACAAAACAGGAAAAAAAACAGGAACTGATATGGGAAATCCGGAAAACATGGAAGGAAATGCCGGAGAAAGACCTCCTTTCCCTTTGCAGCCGATACAAAATAAGCAGGCCGACTGCAAATAAATATATCCAAATGTCAGAGGAAGAAGTACAGGGCATGGATAAACCGCGAAAATCCAGACATTCCGCCAACAGGAGAGGAAATGCTTATGTGAACATCATTTATAAGATGATGTGCGACGGCCATGCAGACGATATCATCTATTTCTATCTAAGACACATAGGAATACAGGATTCTTTTGCAAACATATGGTTCTACCTGTCATGTATAAGTCAGAATAACTTTCCGGAAAGGAAAAAAATACACTCCCTGAAAATGAAGGACACCTGTTATCCGGATGACGTTACAGTGATAACGAGGGATGAAATACTGAGATTCATACTTACCGTAAACCCCAAAGTAAAACGGAATAAGGTCGTGGAGGAAAACATAGACCTGATAAGGGAATATTACCCTGCAGTCAGGTGGACAGAAGAAGCATTCCATGCATTTCACTCGGCACTGATGGGAAAAGAACCTTCCCAAATGGATAAATTTCTGGAAAAGTATACCGACTCGCCAATCAATGGTTTGTGCGAATGCATTAAAAAAGATATCGCCCCCGTCAAGAATGCGATATCCTTAGAAATAAGTTCCGGATTTGTTGAAGGGAACAACAACAAATTCAAACTCATTAAACGTATTGTATACGGAAGGGCGAAATTAGTCAACCTTTCAAAAAAATGCTTTCTTGCATTTATGTCCAAAGTGGATGGGTTTGCATTATCCAAACTGATATAGGCAAAAATTTAGGTTGGAATCGATAGCAATTCCAACCTTTAATTTTTGTTGCCCATACCCAAAGTTCAGAAAGAACCTTGGCGTAGAGGATAGCCATCTTACTTCTTGCGGTGGTTGTCGGTATATGTCATGGCTGCGAATACAACCAATAAAAGCGTTAAAATCTCTAACGTATTCATATGTACCTTCCTTTCCGTTTCCGGAAAGGCAACCACCAGACTATCCCTACATTGCTCTAATCTGACTAAAAATATTGTATCACACCGGTACGTATCCCGCCACCATTTTTTATCTCATATAAAAAGAGGAATCAATCCATCTTAGCCAATCTCAAAATTTGTACCTAAAGCTCCGCAGTGAATTAAAAACAATATACAATCTCTGTACCCCCGGTAGTAATGCTCCCTTTCTATATAAGTCTGTAAATCAAACTTCAGTTCCATATATTTCTGGCCCGCCTCCACTTCTGCCTGTGTCGCCCCATCGTTTATCATATTACCCTCGCGCAGCTTCTTAATCAAGGGATATTTCTCTACCAATTTATCCACTTCTCCCTCCAGTTCCGTATATCCCTCATCCTCCCTGCTCAGTTTTTTTAGTATAGAATCATAGGTAAAAAAGAAAAACTCATCCATATGGATTTCCTCTGTCATCTCCGACGCCTCCTTCTTTTTATCGTTTTATTTTCATTACACGATCCTATCACTGGTTTTACAACAAAAAAATAAAGCACCAGCATCCTGCATCTCTGCAAAACACTGGTGCTTTTATGGTCACTTATGCTTTCTGAACGACTGCCATATTCTTATTCAATTTTTTAGGATTACGTTATTTCAGGCATTCGTCATATGGTCATAAGGAAACCGCCTTTATTAAATTTTCTTCTATTTCCGAATTAAAGAAACCAATACATATTCACAAATTCCCTGTGTCCGAAAAGAAAATCCCCACCCCGCCATACCAGACGATACAATGGCGTGGCTCCCTTCTATTTCATACATTCCATAATTATGTGTTCCAAACAGGGTATTCATATGTCCGATTGGAAAAAACTGCCCTGCATGGGTATGTCCGGATAACTGCAGATCAATTCCCTGCCTTATATTTTCTTCTATCTGGATCGGCTGATGGTCTGCCAGAACCACATACCGGTTTTCCGAGTTCCCTTTCAGAATCTTATCAATATCCGCACGGTCCCCGCCGTCTCTTGATATATCCTCCCGTCCTGCTATAAGCAGGTCTGTTCCCAACGGAATACACGCATCTTTTAACGCAGTAATGCCATTTTCTTTTATACAGTTTTCCAGTTCCTCATCCGTATAGGAAGGCTGTGCTGCATACATCTGCCTGTCATGGTTTCCATATACATAATAAATCCCATACCGGGTCTTTATCCCACCAAATAACTGAAAGACTTCTCTCATTTCTTCTTTCGTTGTCCCCTCCTCAACAATATCGCCTCCCAGAATCATTAAATCTGGTTCCATCTTTTCTATTTCTGTTATTTTCTCTTTCATAATGGCCGGATTCTGTACCGTCCCATAATGCGTATCACTAATGAAAATAATTCTGTAATCATTTTCCAGTTTCTCCGATATAACTGTATATTCTGTCCGTTGAATCTGATTTATATTGTAACTTCCATAAACCAAAAGCAGTCCTGTAACAACAACAGGCAGCACACAAAGATGATATGACTTTCTTAAAATCAGATACACCTTACTATTTTTCTTTTTATATACTCTGCGTACCACAACCGCAATTACATCCATGAGCGCATACAAAACAATTAGATGCACTGCCACAAGTCCTCCCGCACCCCATAAAAAACAAATCATGCAGAGAAATACGGAAAGAATGATACGGATACTACGAACCTTCCATTTACCTGCCTGTATGTCCGCAATCAGGGTAAAAACCCTCCCCGTCAGCCAGTATATTCCTATCAAGAGAATAAAAATCACAATACTCATCGCTGCATAGTACATTTTTTCTATCTCCTTCGTGATGATATCAAAGCATATTAACGACAGCAAGGAAAACACCAAGCGAGCACAGAACCGTTCCGGTCACTCTGTTCTGCAGTCTGGCATCAACCTTATTCGCAAATAATGCCGTAAATCTAGCACCAATCAAGGCAGATACAATACATACCACAAGAGCAGTTATATTTACCTTACCTCCGATAAGAAGATGGGAAACTGCCCCCGTCAGTGCAGTAAATGTCATAATAAACGTACTTGTTCCCACTGCTGTTTTCAAACTATATCCCAAAACAGAAGTCAGGGTAATCAGAAGCAGCACACCCCCGCCTGCCCCGACAAAGCCGCAAAATAAACCAATATGAATACCAGATAAAAAGGAACGCAGCACTCTTTGTTTCGGTTCTATGTCATCCATTCTTGAAGTAGTTTTTGTTATTGGTTTTATCAGAAAGCGTATTCCCATAATAAAAGTCATAACATAAGAACTTCCTCCTAATACCGTATTGGGAAGCAATGATGAAATCCAACTTCCCAGTATCGTAAACATAATAACAGAAGCCATCATTACAAGGCCATTTTTTATATCCAGATTCTTATTTTTCCCATATGTATACGCTGTGATTGCCGAAGCAAGGACATCCGAAGCAAGGGCAATCCCAACCGCTTCATAAGCTGAAAATCCACAGAACGTAATTAACATGGGAGTAATTACGACAGCCGCCGACAGCCCTGCAAGACCTGTACCGATACCAGCTCCAAGACCTGCTATGATACATACAATTACTAAAATCATTTTATGCATCCTCCTTATACCTTTAAACTTACTTTTAAATAATAAAAAACAACCCTCAACTCAACCTCAACAAAAATAACATTTCCAGACATTTTCAGATATCTGTTGAGGTTGAGTTGAGAAAAGTATTATAATATCAGCATAGAAAGGAGGAACGCCTTTATGTTTCAGATTTTGGTCGTAGAAGATGACGGTGAATTGCGGGAGCTTTTTTGTTCCGTTTTAAATGATAATGGTTACCGCGCTATTCCCGCTACCGATGGAATCCATGCTTTTGATATCCTTGAAAACAATTACATTGACCTTGTTATTTCCGATATTATGATGCCACGGATGAATGGTTTTGAATTAACCAAAGAACTGCGGGCAGCCAGTTACACCATGCCCATCCTGATGATCACGGCAAAAGAAAATGCAGCTGACAAACGGGAAGGATTCCGCATGGGGACAGATGACTACATGGTAAAGCCCATTGATGTCAACGAAATGATATGGCGGGTAGAAGCCCTTCTCAGGCGCAGCCAACTTGCCGGCAGCCGAATAGCGAAAATCGGCAAAACAGAATTAAACTGCGATACGCTGACCGTCCACTGTAACGGTACAGACACCGAACTGCCCGCTAAAGAATTTTACCTGCTATTTAAACTTGCCGTTTCCCCCAATCGTATTTTTACACGCAGACAGTTGATGGACGATATCTGGGGACCAGACAGTGAAACTGACCCGCATACGCTGGAAGTCCACATCAGCCGCCTGCGGGAACGTTTTCAGCAAAACCCTGATTTTGAAATCATCACTGTCCGGGGACTCGGCTATAAGGTGGTGAATCGTCATGAGTAAACGTCCCCAAAAAATATCTGTCATGTTTTCCCTGCTGACTTTTTTGACACTTTTTCTTACCATACTCCTTACCGGGCTTCTCCTGACATTGATGGAGCATACCGGTATTCTGGCAGAAGGAAACCGCATCGCCGGTGTCTTCCTGATCGCCGCTGCCTGTATGATTGCCGGAACCATTACTTCCCGATTTGCCAGCAGACACCCGCTCCACTCCATTGAGTCTATCAGCCGAGCATCGAAAGAAGTGGCAAAAGGGAACTTTGATATCCAGCTTACAGAGAAGAGCCAAATTGCAGAATTACAGGAAATGACCCATAACTTTAATATTATGACACGGGAACTGGCAGGGACAGAATTGTTGCGCAATGATTTTGTTGAAAATGTATCCCATGAATTTAAAACTCCCCTTTCTGCTATAGAAGGCTATGCCACCCTGCTTCAGAAAAAAAATCTTTCTGAGGAAAAGAAAGAAGAATATACGAAAAAAATACTCCTGAATACCAGGCGGCTCTCCACCCTGACAAGCAATATCCTTCTCCTGTCACGACTGGAAAATCAGGAAACCGGGATAAAAAAAGAAACCTTTTCTCTGGATGAACAGCTGCGAGAGACTCTTCTCTCCCTGGAAACGGCATGGTCGGAAAAAAATTTAGAATTGGAGATTGAGCTTGACAACGTAGATTATTCCGGAAATAAAGAACTGCTCTTCCACGTCTGGTATAATATCATTGGAAATGCGGTCAAATTTACAGATACCGGAGGATGGATACAAATTCTCCTGAAAAAAGAGGCGGAGCAGATTAAAATACAAATTACAGACACCGGTATCGGTATGGATGAAACGATACGTCAGCGTATCTTCGAAAAATTTTATCAGGGCGACCACTCCCGTTCCGATACAGGAAACGGGCTGGGGCTGGCACTGGCCGGCAGAATCATAACCCTGCACGGCGGAAACATTTCCGTCGCCAGCAAAGAAGGAAAAGGCAGCACATTTACCGTGACGCTGCCATTTTATAAAACGGAGGGATTCCTATGACATTGTATGAAACTATTTTCAAACACAGCAGGTAAGAATTTCCAGATAGAATTATCCTATCATTAAACGTTTTTAAAAAAGAAAGGACGTATGCATTATGAAAACTGCCATTATCTATTATTCCAAACATCATGGCAACACAAAAAAACTATTGGACGCCATTGCCTCACAGACGGATATCACTTTGATTGACGTTACCGACCACCCGACTGCAGACCTGTCCGGGTATGACCGGATCGGCTTTGCTTCCGGCATATATTATCAATCTTTTCACAAATCCATACTGGAATACGCCAAAAAATTTCTGCCCGAAAAGAAAAAAGTTTTCTTTCTTTATACTTATGGTGTGAAAAGGGCAGGTTATCTGGATGCCATCCGCCAGACCATATTTCCCCATAATGCAAAAGTAATCGGACAATATGGATGCCGCGGCTTTGATACATTCGGTCCCTTTAAACTGGTCGGCGGCATTGCCAAAAAGCACCCCACGCAGGATGAAATCAAAAAAGCCGTAGATTTTTATCAAACGTTACCTCAGTAATCACCATATAACTGAAAAATCAGGCTGATACAACATTCTTCTTTGTTGCAACAGCCTGATTTTTCATCTTATTTCCTGTTTCTTTAGGCGGGTTCCTCTGTTGTCGCTGCAACGTCTGGTGCATACCCATACTCTTCCAGCACTGCTTCTGTCTCATCCGGGATATTTTCTGTTTCTTTACCAATATCTACCTTCCTGAGCGGACGACGGTAGAACACATCATATAATACCGGTACGATAAAGAGCGTCATCAGTGTTGCATATAGCAGTCCAAAGCAGACCACAACCGCCATTCCTTTCTGCATGGCATTTCCGGCATCCTGTGAAAATGCCATAACGCTCATAGATAAAATCGTTGTTAGTGCCGTCATAATAATTGGCCTCATACGGGTCTTTCCCGTAATAATCAAAGCGGTCTTCTTTTCTACTCCCTTTAACCGCAGCTGGTTCGCATAATCCACAAACACAATGCCGTTATTGACTACCGTTCCCATCAATACCATAAAGCCCATCATAGACATTGCTGAAATCGACATTCGGAATGCCATCAGCCCTAGCATACCGCCGGTAAAGGCCAGTGGCACTGTAAAAATAATGATAAACGGAGACAGAAGGCTCTTGAACTGCACCACCATAATCAGATAAATCAATAAAAATCCTAACAATAGGGCAAGCCCCATCTGCACAATCATGTCGTTCACCTGTTCTGTCTCACCAGATATTTCGATCGTGTAACCCTCTGGAGTCTCATAATTATCCAGCTTTTTCTGTAACTCTCTGGATAACAATGTTGTATTGGCATCATCGGCAGTCTCTGCCGTTACTGAGATAAATCTTGTCTGGTTCTCCCTGGTAATATTTTCCGTGGTGTAACCATTCTGTTTCTTCGCAAAATCCCTCAATTTGTAAGTTTTTTCTTCATCCTCGCCGGAACTTTTTTTTGTTGTCGCCGTTATTTCTGCATTCATCAGATTTTCATACGTCAGTTCTTCGGTTTCATCTACAATTTTCACATCCATATCCGTGCCGTTTACGTCCATCGTAATGGCATCCTTTTCCGTCGTGATATAACCTTCTAACTGCTGGAAAATCTGCGCCACGCTGAGTCCCCGTCTTGCTGCTTTATTTTTATCAAAGGTCAGATGTACCTGCCTGTTGTTTTCATCCAGACCATTCGTGGCATTTTCCAGCCCTTTTACCGAATGAATCATTTCAACTACATCTTCACTGATATCAATCAGCTTCTCCTGCTCATCCCCGGAAATGACTACCTCCATGCCGCTGTTCATCATTCCGGATATGCCACCCATCTGGGAAGAAGAAACTGTAAGTTCCTCACAAGGCACATCCTTCACACTCTTCTTTAACTCTGCAATAATCCGCTCAAATTCACTGGTCTTTTTGATTCCTTCTTCCGTAATTATGTTGAACGAAAAAGAAGAAAAATCTGCCTGGTTGCCTGCCCCTGACATTGCCATCGGAGACATCGCCCCTGCATCCATAACGCTGATTTTATTTATGCCATCTACCTTTAACATGGCCTCCATCGCCTGGTCAGCTGCTGCAAAGGCATCCTCATCCGAAGTTCCATCTTCCATTTTCATCGTTGCAGAAATCTGGTTGCTCTCCATCTCATCCATCATTGTCAGGCTGGAAGAAAACACCTGTCTGCCACAGATGATTAACAGCACCACGGCAATCACCAATGGAACCACCTTAAACCGAAGACAAAATTCCAATATCTTTCCATAAATATCTTTGACGGCATCAAACAGTGGATGCTTGTGCTCTTTCGTCTTTTTCAACAAAACAGAACCAAGAGACGGAGCAATCGTTAATGCGATGGCCAGAGAAGCAATCAGGGCATAGGATATCGTAAAGCTAAATGGTATGAGCATCTGGCTTACCATACCACTGGTAAATACCATCGGTAAGAATACACAGATTGTCGTAAGTGTTGATACCAGAATCGGTATCGCTACCTGCTTTGTTCCATAAACAGCTGCCTGGGCTGCACGGTAACCTTGCTGCCTGAGCCGGTAAATGTTTTCCATTACCACAATGGAATTGTCCACTAGCATCCCGATTCCCATACACAGACCCGCCAATGACATGGCGTTTATATTTATACCGGTAAAATACATGATAATCAGGGCAAATAGGACAGAAAATGGAATACTGACTGCCACGATAATCGTTGGTCTGATATCTTTTAAGAATAATGCCAGTACGATAATCGCAAGAACCGCCCCCAGCAAAATACTGCTTAGTACACTGTCAATGACCTGGCTGATAAATGCCCCCTGGTCCATCATCGGTGTAAAAGACAGTCCGTCATATTCCTTTTCCAGTTCCGCAAAGGCATCCGTAATATTCCCGGAAACCGTACTTGTATTTGCAGTGCTTCCCTTATAAATGCCAAGCATCAATGAATCTTCGCCATTGACTTTGGAATAGCAGTCGCCCATATTATCTACAGTAGTGATATTTGCCACATCGGACAACCTAATGGTACCGACTCCCTTCATTTTTGTCAGAACCATCTGTTCCAAATCAGAAACTGAGTGATAATGGTTTCCGATATCTACCAGCCATTGGTTATCCTTCTTATCATCAATGTATCCCGCCGGCATAGAAAAATTCTGAGCCGTAATCAGCCCTGATAAGGTATCCAGAGTAAGCAGCATATCCAGATTCGCATTTTCCAGGGCGGCTTCCCTGGAATCATCTAACTGTTTCTGTGCCTCATCCAATTCTTTCTCGGCATTTTCTAACTGGGTTTTCGCACTGGATATCTGTGCCTGCCCAGAACCAAAACCGGAGGATGCCGCATATCCTCCGGAGACCACATCCTCTTGCTTTTTATCCATCCCCTTCATCTGTTTATTTAGTTTTTTTACCACCATCTCAGCTGCCATAATCTCTGTTTTCAGATTCGCAAGCTCTGTTTCAATCTGTGGCAATCTGACATTGACTACCTGATACATCTGATTCAGAGTATCTGTAGTCAGATTTTTCATTTGTTCTCCCTGACCCAGTTTGGTCATCCAATCTTTGAAAGCAGTAAATTTTTTAGGATTTTTTACTGCATCTTCTATACTCTCTGGTATCTCAACGCCGGATGCCTTTGCAGCATCTTTCATTGTTGTATTCATCGTAGCAAACATACCATTGATTGTTTTATAGTTTTCCTCAATTTTAGCATCTTTGTAAGCCTTTTTTTCCCCCTGCAAAGCGCTCTGGCTTGCCTTCAGGCTGGTCAGCGTTGCTTCATACGCCGCTTTCGTTGCCTGTGCCTGAGATAACTTAACATTTGCCTTGGATAACTTAGAATAAGTATCATCCTGTTTGGAAGACAGATTCTTTTCCTGTTTGCTCAGTTCTGACTTTCCATCTTCCACCTTACGAAGCCTTTATCGATTTTCTTTTGGGCATCGCTTAACTTTTCATTCGTTTCTCCCAGAATTTTTTTGTTTACTTTCCGTATCTTCTCTTCATCCAGCCGAACCTCTATCGTATCTTCAATGGCTCCGTTTACGGTGACGCTTGCCACACCTTCCTGGCGTTCCAGATAAGGCTTTAACACCTTATCATTAAAAGCAGTCAGTTCCTTAATATCTTTTCCTTCATAATCAACCGCCGCATTCATGGTTGCCATCATATCCATGCTGATTTCCATCAGATTCGGCGTACCACAGCCCTCTGGCAGTTCCACCGTATTTAACTGCTGTGAAACACGTACCAGCGTGGAATCCATATTGGTGTTTTCTGCAAACTCCAGCATAATCATACCATAGTTATTGGAAGAAGTGCTGTTTACATTTTCTACGCCACTTACCGTTCCCAATACACTCTCTAACGGTTCCACGACATCTTTTTCTACCTCTGCCGGTGATGCCCCCGGTTCTGTTACGATGACTGCCAGATAAGGTAGTTCCATATCCGGCATCAAATCCGTCTGCATGTTACCTAAACTTACCCCGCCGATGACCAGCACGATAATAATGGATACCAGTGCCAGAAAGGGGTTTTTCACAAATGTCTTTGTCATAGTTTGCCTCCATTTTCATGCAAGATTACCCTATGACTATATAAGCATTTGCTCAACTCAACCTCAAATTTTCGGAATTTTGCAAAAAATATTCAAAATTCTATTTCTCAATTACAACCGTTCTTTTACCCAGTCACAAATAAATTCAGATGCAGGAACATATCCCCCCATCTGCGAGTGGCACTGTGATGTGCTTGTTTCATCAAATAACTGATATTCCTTTTTGCTATTTTGCAGCGCATCATAAAAAACCTTTGCCTCACCTTTGTTTATCTCAGCCGTTCCGTCTAATACCAGCATCTCACAAGTTATCTTATCCACAATATCCGTATTATCATACTTTCTTAATTCCTCAATTACCGCCTCCCTGCTAACTCCATGCTTCCACGCATAATCATCCATCATGTTATAAACCATCTTAGGCCGGAACGGTGCAGGCAATTTCATTACCCTCGCAAAGATATCCGCAAAATGACCTCCCCAGTTTATATTACCGGGATTGACAATTCCCAGCTTAATTCTCTTTTCAAAAGCACATGCCCTCGGCAGCAAAAAAGCACCAAAACTAAAGCCCATTGCACCGATATGATCTGCGTCCACACAATCATAATTTTTTATTGCAAAATCAATCACCGGAGCCATTACATTTTCCCAGTCCGGGCGAAATGGCATATTCTGAAGGCGCAATGCATATCCCTGCCCGGGGCCATCAAAAATCAGACAGTGAATCCCTCTTTTTAACAGACCATCATAGACCCACCTTGTATCCTCCGCCCAGGTATCCCTCCCCGGCATCAGGATCATAAGCGGTGCCTTCCCCTTTGCTTCAGGAGATTGATAGAAATGTCCCGGCAAATAAGAATCCTCATAAGGTATCTCTACATAAGTTCCCGGATAACCTGACAGTTCCAGATATTTCTCATAACACTCATGGCTACGTTTACTAACAGAAATTATTTTCGGATTCTCTGCATTGCTATAGCACATAAGCGCCACGCGATAATATGTTGATGCCCGCAAATACGCTGTTTCCGCCGATTTCTTATGCCCTTCTGCCCTCTTTTTTTCTGCTTTTCTAAAAAGCTGGTCTCCCAGCTTCGACCACTGCTCAAGCCAGACCTCTTCATCAGAACCTTTTAAATTACAATATGTCTCCAGCACCTCCCCGATATCTGTCATCCCAAAAGGTGCAAGTCCCAAAAGATGTTTAGCCAGTGCATCCATCATAATATGGCTGTGAAAAGATATAGAATCGAAATGTTCTCCCGGTTTCACAATAGGTTTCTTTTTACCCATAATATCATCCTCACTTTCTTCTGTTCAGGCATATGTTACTGCTCATCAAGTAATATATGTCTGAACAAATTGACTTTTCTTTGTCTCTCTGTTATTATTTTATTCAACGGTTGTCTATTATTCAATCAGCGAATATTAAAAAACGTTGTATAAACAACAAAACAGGCAAATTGTCAATTAAAACAGTTGAAATGGAGATTTTAACTATGAATCAAAATGATCTACGTGTAAAAAAGACCAAAAAAGCCATCCATAATACATTTATGGAATTATTAAAAGTAAAACCTATCTCAAAAATTTCAGTTACAGAATTGGCGAAAGCAGCTGAAATTAACAAAGCCACCTTCTATTTGCATTACAAAGATATTTTCGACCTGTACCAGCATACATTAAGGAACTTTCTCTGTGACATTGCAGCTGAAATCACTTTTATGGACTTGTTTTTTACAGATATAGAACGCTTTGCAACAAAACTTTATGAGCTATCCATCAACAGAGGATTTTTTAAAAACAATGTATTATTTTCTACTGAGAATGCTTCATATAATCAAGGTGCCATGCAATTTTTCTGCAATGCACTGACAGAGAAAGTAATTAGCCTGAATGTACTGGAAGATACTGACATAAACCGCATGAAATTAAGATACATCTTTGCAGGAATTGGTATGCTTTTCCGCTTTGATTCCGACAAAAAACCAGAGGACATTATTTTGACAATCGTATGCGCCTACAAAGGACAATTTGGGAATTTACAATTTTTAACTGAAACCACCAACAGCCTCGCATCCCGTCCCACCCAGCTGCGACAGGTAGACAACGTAAGAAACTGATATTTCCGGAAGAACTCTTCCGGTGTATCCTTCTCAAGTTCTGCCCTGATCTTCTTTCCCATCTCAGTCTGATACAGACTCCCAGAAATGATCTTCTCTACATATTCCTCATACTCATCCCAGTTCCCGACATCGGTGAAAGAATAAACGGGGGATGATGTCGTTGTCTGCATTACCGACACGATCTGGTACTTCCGTTTCTCATCCCCCGCCCGGAAACTGATTTCCGGATGTTCTTTATAATAACTCTCACTGGAATACGCATGAAGTGCCCCGAACATCCTGCCTCCGTTGATATTGTGACCATAAATAATGCAGTTATTACTGTCAACCGTGCATCTGGAATCCAAAAATGGGGTGCCATAAAAACTATAGTTCCCATCAAAATCCCGGTGCAGGTAATATTCACTGTCGCCTTCCCGCTGCATGACCGGATAAGAAATACTGGTTCCTTTAATCTTCAGCCAGCCAATCCAGTCTGGATTTGTTATCTCTGTGGGAATGATTGAAGGAACGGGCTTTTTATCCCGCTCCTCCTCGATTTCCTCCAGCTGGTCAAAACGCTCTTCCTGCTTTTTGTCATTCTGGTAATAACGGTATACAAAATACCCTGTTACCATGAATGCCAACAAAAAAAAGAGGCATAACAACCTCTTTACCCGTTTCTTCCTACTATTTACTTGTTTCTTCTGCTTCATTTTGCACGCACCTTTTTCCTGCGAAAGAAAGATGTGACTGAAAAACACACACCGCTTCTATACAAAAGAAATCCACATCCCAGCAGGAATAGTAAAATGACTGCTGCCACAAGTGGTGTTGTCCCACCTGTCTGCGGCACTTTTGGTCCAGGTGTCTTTTTGTCAGTGACCGATACTTTCTGTACCTCTCCGGTATCTTTTACCGTATATTGAACCGGCTCTGCAAGCTGGTAGCCCTTCGGTGCCTCTATCTCTTTGAAAGTGTAAGTTTCTCCTGCTTTCAGCTTTCCGATGATATCATAGCCCTCTTCTTTGGAAGTAAAGCTCATGACCTTTTTGTCATTGCTGTCATATACCTCAAATTTCGCACCACGGAGTCCCTGTCCAGTATCACTTGCCAGTTTGATCAGCCGAATTTTTGTAGTATCATCTTTCATCAGCACACTCTGGACCTCTCCCGAATCCTCTATGGTAAACTCAATGCTGCCAGCGGTCACATACCCGTCTGCCGGCCGCTTCTCCGTCAGAATATAGGTCTTTCCCACTGCCAGCTTCTGCTCAATGATATGTTTTTCCTTTGTGGATATCCATGACTCAATTACGGTATCCGTATCCTTTTCCGTGATCTCCAGTTCACAGCCCGGTATCTCCTCTGAGCCTGCAATCTCAGTTTTGGAGATTTCCACCTTCGTCGTATCATCCACCATGTGAACCACATTATCTGTCTGGAGTGTCCTGTTTTCCCCATTTACGATAGCAACCAGTGTCTGACCTTTCTCTCCCTGAACAAGTTGAAATGAAATGCTGTCTGCCGTAATAAAACCATCCGCCGGCCTGATTTCCGTCAATGTATAGACCGTATCGTGAAGCAAGCCATTCACCTGTACCGCTCCTTTTTCATCCAGAACGGCCGTGACATTGCGATAACCCATTTCCTCTAGCTTTTCATTCAGTTTGATAGAATCCGTATTGCCGGATATCCAATTTACAATCACATTGCCTTCCGCATCCGTAATCTGCAGTTCGCACCCTGGCAGTTCCTCGCTGTTCGCAATGGATGTTTTGCTGATGACTGTGCTCGTCTGGGTATTGACCGCTTCCACATCCTCTGCTATCACTTTTGTTTCCTGACCCTTGTACTCCAGATGCACCGGATACTCCGTTTCGTTCAAGTAATAACTTCCGGGTACCGACAGTTCCTTCAGGTAATAATCCCCTGAGTTCAGTGTGACAGTGCTACCGGATGCCGTATCTGTATCCGGTTCTTCCGTCTCCTCCGACTCCTCTGGATCCTCTTTCGGATCCCCTGTCACCTCTGGCTTTTCCGTTTTCTCTGGTGCTCCCGTCATTTCCGATAATGCCAATTTACCGGCTGCTATCGGAAACATTCCGGCAAAACTGAATTTCTTTGTCAATGTTTCCACGTCCTGAAGCGGAGCTGCTGTCGGTTCTGCCGGTTTCTCTGTCTCCTCCGGTATTTCAACGGATGGTGTTTTCGTATCTTCCGAATCAATGTCTTTCGGATATCCTTCACTCATCAGCGGGAAATCCAGATCGGATACTGCCCTGCCGTCTGCACCTGTTGTAACTGTTCCCAGTCTGGTGCCGGCATCCACGATTTTTTTACCATCCACGTTATAAATATCATGCCTTGTATAGATGCCAAATTCCGCTCCGGCAACCGCTTGCCTTGTTGCTGCATCCGACTTGAACAGGGATACCTGCGCCTTTGCACGGGCATTCTCCACCAGGAGTACACCGCCCTCATCCGTAGCATCCGTGGCATTGAGGACGTATTCCTCATCCTTGTTGTCCCATGTAAATTCCACATCCCAACCTTTGTCCGGCAGAACATAGCCATACAGTGTCTTTTTCTCTTTTACATGGTATTTGCCCAGCGGCAGGCTGACCGTTACTGTGCCGTCCTCATCCACTGTATATCCTGTGATGTCTTTGCAGTCTTTTGCAAATTCCGCACCTTCCCCGGTTGTAATAGCCGTTACCAGATCGCCCTTGTCATACCAATGTGTCCCCTGGTTATCCTGCGTTACGATGTCCTCTGCCGCAGTAACTTCAAAGACAGCACCTTTTAAGAAACGGCTCTCATAGACAAATTTGCCGTCCTGAAACCCGGTCAGCATCTCACCCGTCTTATAGAGTTTCAACCTGCCTGCCGTTTCCTGGTTTGTATAAGTTATGGTAACAACGGCATGGGTATAGCCGTCTTCGTCGGTAAAGCTCTCATAGTTGCCAGCTTTGCTGTTAATCGCAACCTCAATGTATTTCTCTGTGATGTGAAGACCGCTGGCAGAATCCGTCTCATAAATACGATAAGTGCCTGACTTCAGTTCCTTCACCGTCATGATCTCGCCGGACTCATCCGTTACAAACTGGTTTACTGTCACGTTTTTATTTCCGTCACTATAACTCTGCTCGACCAGTTTCTCCCCGTCATCCGTCACTTTGTAGATCTGGTATGTGGTGCCAGGTTTTAATACCTGCTTTTCGGTATTGCCATCTTTTTTGAGGATTCTCAGGTAGGCTTTGAATATGATATTATCGGCTGGAAAAGTATACAATTTTCCATTTTCCGTTATCTCCGCAGGAAAATCCTCTGCAAGAATAGCATCTACGTCTCCCGAATCCACCTGATGAACTGTATATTTACCATAATACAAATCTCCTGTTTCTGCGTAGCCTTTATCATTTGTTGTAATAGTCGCACGCTCATAATCTGTACATGCATCATAACTTCCTTTTGAAGTCAAATAAATTTGAAAAGTTGTTTCTTTCTCATAATTTAGCAGTCCCGTTTGTCCTTCAGAGTAATATTTCTGTACGGCAATCTTACCCAGAATCGGCTGGTTTCCATACTCCTCTGTTGCAAGGTCATAGGTATATTCTGCCGCTTTATTTGAGGCATCCACCTTCACTGTAAGTACATCATTGGAAAGCGTATATCCCACTGGTGCCTTGACTTCCTTCAGGTAGTAGGTATTGCCGCTCCGCAGGAAATCTGTTACCATCTTTCCATTCTGGACAGTATAAATCCCTGCCATTTTTGCTGTACCCTGAGCATCATAAACGGTTGCCTTATTCGTGCAGGAAGCATCCGCATATAACTGGAACTGTGCACCTTCCAGGCTGGCATCCCCATGTGGTTTCTTATCTGCGCTGTATTTATCAATCTTGACAACATCAATGGTTGCCTTTTTATAACGGTTCGTCACGCCAACAGAATACGCTTTGGAATAATTTGAAGCAACTTCCTCCAATGTATCCGGCCATACACCCTCTGCATTTTTCTCCCAGCTGTCTGCTTTTTTCAGAGTGATTTTTACACCTTTCGCAAATTCCGGGTCCATAACGATATGCTTATTATCCCCCGTGTTATCTTCTGTCAATGTATAAGTGTTGGAAATATCGTTTTTCATCTCCTTCATTTCCTTATCCATCAACTTTTTAGCAGATTCTTTTGTCAAATCGGAAGCAAAATCTACGCCCTCATCCAGATCAAGGTCATCTGCCAGATGCTTTTTCGCTGCCTTCTTATCATCTGCTGACATATCTTTCAACTCCGAATCCGGATAATAATAGTAATCCTGTGTCTGCAGCCGATACGTCATACGGAAAGCAATACGTCCGCTATCTCTGGTAAACCCGGTCATGCTGAAAGAGGTATCATTATCATCATCGGCACTGTTTGATTCCGTACCATCCCGGTCTGTCATGGAAAAAGAATACAGATCATCCAGATTATCGGCATCCAGCGTAAACTGGATACCAGCTAAATTTTTTCCATCCTCATCTTTTTTCGTGACGGTAATTCTCTGCCGGTAATAATCGCTGTCATTGATACTTGCCACCTCCGGCACATCATCCGCATCCACAGTCAAAAGCTTCTGATACCGATTGCTGTTTCCTGTTTTCTGCCAAAAAGTAATATCTGCCGTCCATGCTCCGGATGGCTCAAAGATATCTTTATACAGGTCGTTCGCTGATTTTGAAGGAGAAATGTTAATATTCCCCTTAACCTGCTTAATGACATCTTTTAACTGGGCTTCGGAATTACGCCCTTCTGCGATGGACCAGATGAGTGCCTGGCTCATGACAAACGCTTTGCCCGAACGGTTTCTGTCCACCACATACCAGCGGACAATCTTAGCATAATATCCATTCTTCTCACCACCGGTATTCTGATCCCAATGATGCGTTTCTTCTGCTGCATAAGTGTTGCCTGAATGGCAGGTATGCCCTAAATTAATGCAGAATGCCTTTTTCCCATTCAGCTTCATCTGCCACCATGTCCCGCTTTTTGTCTTAGAGCCAATGGAAACCGTTCCCTTCCTGCCCAGGGAAGACAGGCTTACAGAAGCAGATGCTGCACTTGCTACCGTCGCATTTACCGGAATGATGCCACACAACAGGGCAAATGCCAGTACAAACGTCATGATTCTTCTAATCTTTTTATTTATTTTCATAATCAAAGTTCCTTTCCTATTTCAATTTAATTTACTCGTTAACGTCTCCTCCTTCATACCGGGGGGGACCTCTTTCAAGCTTTTCCATTCTTACCCTTCCTTTCTTTTTTCCACCAAAAAAAGAGCCTGCACAAACAGACTCTTCTTTTGCCATATCTCTGTCATGTATTATGTTTTTAATACTTATCTAACTGGATATAATCCCAGTTTTTATAACCGCCCTCCCACGGTGTCGCATCATAATAATACTCCTGTCCGTCGATTACGGTACGGGTTACGATATGAATTGCCCCATTCAACTGAGTCATCCATGTATACGCTTCAATACCAAGCATTCTTGCCATGTCGCGAAGCAGTTCTGCCGCCCCTCCACAATCCGTAAAACCAGTCTCCCAGTCCGCTCCGACATTTTCCTGAATAATCCAGATGGTATTGTACCCCAGATAACTGCCATTTGTATCAATCCTCGGATAGTTCATGTTATCACGGATATACTCTTCCAGACGCTCCATCTTTTGCTGTTCGGTAAGGCTGCCCCATTTTCCCAGCCCATCTTCGTTGTACTCCTCACTGCTCACTGTCTGGATGACTTTTTCACAAAATGCTTTTTTACTTGCAGCACCATCCTTTACTTCAATCTGGAACGTATCAACAGTACGCCATGTATTATTATTATTTTCTCCTTTTTCTAGTTCCTGTATGGAAACTGTATGAGTTCCCGGTTCCTCTGCAACACAAGTATAAATCCACCCATCTTTTACTTTTTTAAAAAATTTGGTATTTGTTTCTTCCTGCTCCAAATATTCGATATCCTCATAGGAAAAAGCCGAACCACCGCCCACCTTTTCTCCATAAGCTCCGATACTCACGTATACATTATCAAAATCATTCGGATTTGGATTATCCGTCTTCACATACAACACAATCGGCACGTCCTCATAAATGGTAAACTGATTTAACACGCTGACCTCATACGAATATTTTGCCTGGTATGGTGTCGGTTCCGGGGATGGTTTCGGTGTCGGCACAGATGGCACGACCGGTTCCGGGGACGGCTGTGGTGATGAATTTCCGGCATCATTGTTACTGCCAATTTTTCCAACTGCTATCCGGACAACATTGCTGTACTGGGTATAGGTGCCGGATACCCATGCCTGTACCCGGTATTCATACATCGTGTCTGCTTTTACCGTCTGATCCGTAAGAGTTGTCTTCCACGCTGTCTTTATTTTTTTCCATTCCCCTGTTTCCGTTTTCCTCTGGACCACATAGTGCTCTGCACCCGTAATTTTGCTATACTGAAGTTTCACATAACCCATATCATTCAGGAATGCCTTCAGTGTTCCGGCAAAAACAGGTTTCTTCCCAGTCTGGCTGGTCTGAACGCCTTTCGTCACTTTTACTTTGTACTTGTATGCCTTTTTCTTCCCGCCCTTCAGATAACAGCGGACTGTCACCATCGCCGTTCCCGGCTTTTTACCGGTAATGACAATCCTGCGGTTCTTTTTCGCTTTCTTATATTTTACCTTTGCCACAGAGGGTTTGCTGCTTTTGACCCTGACCTTTTTTGCCTTTAACAGTGCCGCCGGACGTATAGTTTTGGATGCCTTATTTGCCATATCCACTTTAACGGTCTTCGTCTTTGCCAAAGCCGTTCCAGTCCCTGCATACAGTGCCACACTCAGCAGTAATATGGTAAATATGATTATTCTTTTTCCGTTTTTCATGTTCATCAGTCCCTTCTCATTCTCCGGTTCCGGCTCAGACCGGTTCCAGATCTACCCCAATCATAACACTATGACTACAAACATTCCAGAAAAACTTTATTCCCACACCTTTGCCACCACATCTGCTTCCCTCACATACATCTCTTCCCAGTATCTCGAATCGAAAGAATGATTTATATTATCCCCCAGTACAAAGTATGAATTTTCCGGCACCACAACCACCTGCTGGTCACGCTTTGGGACCATCCACCCCGGTGTATACGAAAGTTTTTTCAAATCCACAGTATCCCCGCCCACAGCGGCAATCCGTTTTACTAACAGTTCCCCCTCCCGCCGGAATACAATGACATCCCCCCGCTCCAGACCGGAATACACTCTGGGAGCGATTAAAAAACTACCTTTCTTCAGCGTCGGCTCCATCGACTCCGTTGGCACATAACCGGCTAAAAACACCGTATGGAATAAAACCCATACCAGAATGCTGGCTCCCACCGGCAGCATCCACCACCGGAACCATTTCTTTTTGAATAGATATTTCCTACCCTGTTTTCTTTGTCCCATATCCATACTCCTCTGCCATCTGCCGCAGTTCCTCCTGCTCCCTCAGATACTTTCTTGCTTTCGATACCCAGGCACAGACAAGATTTGCTTTCACGCCAAACCGTTCACCAATTTCCCGGCTGGTATATCCTTTTTCCATCAGTAACATGGCACGGATGCCTTTTTTCGTAGATACAGGAACCAATCCCTGTGCCTCCTTCAGTATTTTCTGCAAAACAATCTGCAGTTCTTTATCCTCATGATCATAAAAATCCCCTGTCTCTGGCAGGACATCGACTATGGTTTCCCTCTTCCCTCTCCGGGTGGAGGAAACCAGGGCATCGCAGATTTCATTCCAGATCAGACGGTAAGCATAAGTGGAAAAACACCCGCCCCTGTCGCTGGCCACTGCCTTACACAGACCGATACAGCCAATCTGGAACAAATCTTCCCTGGAATACATACCGTACTGGAATGTTCCGTGGACTTTATCGGAGATGACCTTATGTACCAGCCCTATATTTTCTTCCACTTTTCTTCTCTGTCCTGCATTTAACACATTAACCACCTCCAATCACCTGAAAGCGTCTCCCTTTTCTGGTCTCCAGCAGTTTTTTGCTTTCCTGTATAACCTGCCTGCAGTAATATTCACCCAGATGACCGATGTGTGCTTCTGACATCGGGGCACTGATAATGTCCGCCAGCCACTGATAGGCATCCTGCTTGTCCATCAGACCAGATTCATACAAACGGTTAAAGTAGCGGTGGGCTTCTCTTCTCAGTGCCCGGAGGTTGTGGTCTGCGAGGCTCCCAACCGGGGTCTTTGTCTCTTTGTGTACCCGGACATAGGCATCACATTCCGGATATCTCGAACAGACAAAGAGCATGGTATGTTCTTTGTTTTCACGATAGATACCGTCCGCACTGCGGAATACCACCGGACTGCCGCAGTATGGGCAGCGCATCTGCTTTGTCTGATTCCCTTTCTTTTTCCTGTTTTTTGTGTTCATGGCATTTCGCCTCCTCTCATATTAATTCTGGGGAAGAACTGCTACTGCGTTCTTCTATGTGAAGATGCTTCACATCGTGGAGCATAAAACATCTGGCGAGATTATTTTGAGCCGATATTTTTCTTCACGTTAAAGAGCCGGAAAAGCTGCAAAAAAACATACAGAGCCAATGGTTCTGGAATTTGGGTGTCTCATCCAGTCATTGACTCTGTATATTCTATTTAAGCAGCCTTCCGGCCCATATGTTCAACAAGTCTGCGTTATTGTGGATCACTCTGTGTGCGTAAATCCGTAACGGTCGCATCTTCCAGCATACCGAAAGCCTGAACGCAAACCCTTGCTACAGTTTCAGTATAACAGGGGCATGTACGGTTGTCAAGCCTTATAGGAATATTTTTTGTGTTTATATCAAAAATATTACTTGATAATTATTTCTCCCCAAAATAATCCCAGTCTGACGAAACCACCGCCAGAGACTTATTCATCCTCATCATAGTCCTCTTCGTCATACTCCTCCTGATTTTCCCTCTGTTTCTGGATGATATGGATGGCAATCAGACCACCGACAGCCGCTGCCATTCCCACGGAGAATAAAACAAGATGTTTGATGGGAATGCCGAAAATGGTTTGCCCGGCATCTCTCTCTTTTACTGCCGCTCCGGTGCTGGTATCCGCCGGTTCCTTCTGCTGCATTCCTGTTTCTGTTTCACCAAAGGCATCCTCTCCAGACCCGGATTCTGTTTCCCCATCAGCAGGCAGTGCATCTGTCTGTTCTTTTGTCACAGACCCTTCTGCAACTGGAGCTTCCCCGCCGGCATCCGGATTTCCCGTGAGCATGCAGGTCAATATGTAGCGTGTGCTTCCGCCAAGCTCTGTCCGCAGCACGCCATCTTCCCCTACTGTTATTGTTACCGGATACAGACCGGAATCGGTTTTTAACTGAAACTCCCTGCCTGCCCATTCCTTCCCTAACTGTATTTCCAACTGCTCTGCTTTAAACACCTGCATCTCCGTCCCGTCTATCCCCTGGTTTTCAGCGGAGATAGAAACCCCATTTCCCAGTGTGGCAGCTAACATGCCTACAAGAGCCAGTGCTGCCACTTTCTTTTTTGCTGCTTTCAAATCCTTACCTCCTTTTCATCTTGGTGCTGCGATATGGGTGATCGCTCCCCAGATCCGGTTGGAATCATTGTTAATTCCCAGTATCCGCACAGTAACGCGGGACCCTCTTGGTGGGCGGCCTCTTTTCGGGTAACTGCACAGGCAGTCAATACCACCGTCCAGCGCCACAAAGACGCCGTTGGTATCCACCATGCTGACTGTCCCCACATACCGGTTTCCAACAGAATACCGGCGGAGTGCCTTTTCGTATGGATTTTCACCTGCCTGCTTCACCGATGCCGTTACCCGGATATTGTTTCGGTCACTCCGGTCCACGCTCAGTACCTTGACCAGTATCCTCTGCCCGGACTGGAAATACATGGCGGCATCCATCCATCTCTGGTAGCTCAGTTCCCGGAGCGGGATATACACCTCCAGACCGAACAAATCCACAAAAATACCTGCCCGGATTACCGATACGACTCTTGCCTCCGCACACAAATCCGAATAAATCCGGTAATTGCCATCCCGGTCTGTGCCGAGATAATATTCTTTTCGTCTGGCACGCATGGCATCGAGCCTGCTTGCCGCTGCAATCCCGGACTGGGGATCAATACCCTTGACGATATAATCCACCTCAGCGCCGAGCCGTTTGGTCAGCATATCGTGTAATACATCTTCCGGCAGCCTCCCCCGGAAATCCTCCGGTGCTTCCACCGCCTCCTCTGCAGGAATGATGATTTTGAACTCACCGTGGTAGATGACTGCCAGAGAACGGCTCTGGTTACTTTCCTGCCGTTCCACTCCCTGTATCGTCCCCGTCAGGATTCTTCCCGTCTTTTGGGACTCCATTGAGTCTAACAGGTCATTCCTTGCTTTTTCGGCTTCGGTTTCGACAACCAAGTGCCCGTCGATGGCAAGCACCTGCGGTGAAGCCAGTCTGACAGAACCGGTACTTATTCCAGCTCTTCGATGCCTAACACCTTCGCCGGGAACCTGAGCCTTTGGATTTTTCCCTCCTGTGTCAGACTCACTTTGATTTTCCGGATTTTCGCTCGGTTTTTCTCTGACATCTCCAGAATTCTTAGCCTGAGATGCTTCTGTGTCAGACTGATCCTGATTTTGGGGATTCCCGTTATCACCTAACGCGTCTTCGGTCGGATACACTTTACTATCCGGATTTTCTGAATCAGTCTGTGGAATTTCGTCACCGGCGCCCACTTCAGACATCTCCTGAACCTCTTCTGTATCAGACTGACGCTCCATTTTGGAATCTGCCTCCTGTCCCTTCGTTCCGGATGAAGGGGACTTTTTATTTTCCTCATTTTCTGTTTCAGTCTGGGAAATCTCTCCAGCACAATTTTCACCTTCGGTACCCTCCATAGGATTTTCACTTGAGTCTGACAAAACTGCCTCTTTCTGCTCATCCAGAGTCCTGCCCATGGTTTCTTCTGTCTTTTCTTCCACTGCTTCTGGTTTTTCTGCTTTCTTTCTTGGCATTATATGCTCCTTTCCATGCTTAAAACTGCATCATTCTTTTCTTAATAACCTCATAATAATCCTGGGAGATTTCCGCCCCCAGATAGTTTCTTCCTGTGGATACCGCTGCCAACGCTGTACTTCCGCTCCCCATAAAGCCATCAAAAACCAGTTCCCCCGGCAGGCTTGAAATCTGGATGAGCCATGATAAAAGCTCTGTATTTTTAATTGTCGGGTGGTATATCTGATTTTTCTTCTGCCATGTGGAGTTATAGGTAGCTTTGGGATATTCCTCCCCGAACCAGCAGGCATTAAACCTTGTTTTATATTTTTTGCTTGGTTTCCGCCCCCTGTGAAACTGTGTGCCTTCCTTCTTTTTATTTTCGAGCAGTGTCGTATGGTTAAAAGTACGCCTTCCTTTCTGGCAGAAAATAATCCATTCGGAATTATTTGCATAACTCCCCCGCAGGTCTCCGATGCCTCCCACTGTGCCTTTTTCAATGACCAGACAGTTTTTAATGGAAAAACCTGCCTGTTCCAGACATTGAAAATGGTATGGGTAACAATCGAACCTTGTAAAAAAGTACGCATGGGAGTTATCCTGCAGAATCCGGTAACTCTCCTTTGCAAATCCCCCATAATCAAAACCATCGTCACCTGTAAGTACAAGGTGTTTTCTTTTTGTAAACTGGTTCTGGTATGAAATCCCATAGGGAGGATCTGTCAGTATCAGGGAGACAAAGCCATCTGGAATCTGTGGGAATAAATCCATGCAGTCCATGCAGTAAATCTCATTAATAAAATCTTTTTCTATTCTCATCCCTCGTTCCATCATAAAAACTCTTTTGAGATGTCAGTTAATTGTTGCTAAAAATCCGCAGGCGGCTGTGCCGAACGGTACAGACTTTTCTTTTTTTGCATTGTCTTTTTCTCTTCCCTCTTTTCTGACTGGGGCACTTCCTTCACCTCCTCCCCACCAAAGCCAGTCTGGGAACATGCTGCGGGACTCACCTGCGGCTGATAATCCATAATCGAAACACTGACCATCATTTCTGCCATCGGGTGCTTCGTGTAATCCAATTTGTCTAATTTCAGGATATTGCAGCCACGGATAATGCATAACAGTTCTGTGTTAGGCAGCCGCAGCACCTCATCCGGGGTAAGCAGCTTTCTCCTGCCCTGCCCCTGCGTCTGGCGGTACTGGGGAATCACCTGCGCCAGCGCAATCGTCTGTCTGGTGGTCATCGTAGAACTGACCTCGATGCTCATCTCCCCACTGCGTCCGGAAAAATACTCTGCCGTCACGTCATCCGTGCAGCCAAGCATCAGCTGGATGTCACAGTTGCCAATGATTTCAGCCCACAGGTTATTGCCATAGCGGTTCTGCAGCTGCCCCAGACTCTGCACCGCCATCATCACCCGGATGTCCCTGGAGCGGATGACGCTTAATGACCTCGCAAAATCCGAACCGTCTGCCGCCCCGCCGATGCGTCCGATATTGTTAAACTCATCTAAGATTAAATTTACCGGGATATCGCAGTGCCCGCCCGGTCTGGCATCCGCATACCGGGTCAGTTTGATAAACATCAGTGAAAAAAAGAGTGACGAAAGAAACGCCATGGTGGTGTCCTGGTCACTCAGAATAATATAATAAGCACATTTTCTGCTTGCCGGTGCCGCAAGGTCAATGTCAGACCGACTCGTAATCCCCTGTACCTCGCGGTTTTGCAGTACCTGCAGTCTGGTGCCAAGTCCTTGTATAATCCCGGAACGCACCGTGTCACTGGACTGGGCAAATAAGTTATAAGGTGCCCTCGCCGGATGATCTAACGGCAGTTTTTCAAATAAAGCCGTCAGCTGCCTCTCAGTATTTCTGGTCAACATCTGGTAAACTGCCGGAAGATGCTTCGTATCCGGACTGCGGCTGGGGTCTAAATCCACTAATAAAATCAGTGCCTTTAAAAGATTCCCCTCCCCGTTATCCCAGAAGTGGTCGCCCTTGCCGTTACTGGTGTTACCGATAATGACGTTCGTGAGCATCTGCGCCATCAGGGTATTCCCATGTAAGTCTGACATGCAGTTCCACGAATCCCCATGCTCCGGATTGACCAGATTATAGACTTTAACTTCATATCCCGCATTACGATACATCTCTGATGTATCATGATACAGCTCCACCTTGGGATCGGTGATGACCACTGACTCGCCCCGCTTTAATGCCTGAAACAAGGCATTTCGGATAATGGATCTTGATTTCATGGTACCGGATGCACCGAATATGGCAATGTGCCGGTTCAGTCTGGTGTCTTTTGGCATACAGACTGCTTTTCCCTCATACTCACCTAATATCACCCCCTCTGCTTTAGCTGGAGTCGTCACCTCCATGATTTCTTTTAATTCTTTCTCACTCATCCATGCGGCAGTGCCGTATGTTCCCGTTCTGCTTTTCTTAAAGCCCCTCGGATCATATTCATTTCCATCAAACTTATCATGGAATTTCACATACAGGATAACCACTGCACCGAGAACTATGGCGGCAGATATGCCCTTTAAACCATTTAATGTGAAAGCGTGCCGGATGCAGACTAATAAGTTCCAGTCTGGCGGTTTCATGACTATCTCCCCGGACATGCCATTTCCGCCAAGCCAAGCCCGATATCCTGCAATCAACTGCCCCAGTATTCCGCCAAGATACAGCAGTCCACCTGTTCCCAGTATGACAGCAAGAATGATCCCCGCTTTTTTGCGTTTATCCATTTATGAGTTCCTCCCTGCATTTTAATTCCAAACAAAAAAGGCATATGGGATTTTGACAGATTCCATACACCTTTATGTTATTTGTTCTATTCTGTTTACTGCACTGTATGCTCCTGCAGCTGTGTATCCACATCCCTGCCTGCATACATAACCCGGATTACCGTCACAATTGCTGCCACCTCGTCTGGAATATAAAAAACCAGGTAATTATCCACCGGCATGACTCTCATTCCCCTTCCATGCCACGGTTCTTTTTCATACCGGCGGAATTTTTCAGGAAATTCCCCAAGCCTTTCGATATGCGTTTCCAGCCGGTCTAACTGCCCGGAAGCATGGTCCGGTGACAGCAGTTCAAAAGCAATATACTCATAAATTTCCCGCAGGTCCGTTTCCGCTTGATCACTTAGTTCCACTTCATACATCATATCCCGTAATCCCTGCGGATATCAGCAAATGCCTGTTTCACAGGCTTTGTCTTTCCTTCCTTCATATCCGCATATCCTTTCTCCAGCTCCGCATCCAGTTCCGTCTCAGAAAGCTTTGCCACATTGACTGGCCTTGCAGGTGGGATTTTTACCTCAAAGGGAATCCCACGGTTTAAGATAATCTGCTTATAAAACATATTAATTGCGTTTGAGGCCGGAATGCCAAGCGCCGCCAAAATACTTTCTGCCTCTTCCTTAACCTCCGGCTCTATTCTTGCGTACAAATTTGATGTTTTTGCTGCCATAGTATCACACATCCTTTCGTAATCTGTATGATTTCCTGTTTCTGCTTTTATTATACCAACATGTGCGTACAATAGCAATACATTTTTATTAATTATTTAAACTATCACCATCCCTCCTTCCCAAGCGCTGCCTCCAGCAGCTCCATTCCGATGGTTTTGTAACCCACCCTGTCGTCAAGATATTCCCTGAGAAACCCCAGCTGATGCGGGTAACAGACCACCTCGTATCTCTTATCACCTCCCGTTACCGCCTCTTTAAAACGAATCAGTCTTGCCAGGTCACTGTCCAGATGCGAAAACACATACACGCCATCCACAAAAGCATCATATTCAAAAATTCCCTTATCGAATGCCAGGCTCTCCTCATCAAACAATGCTTCCTGCATATTTCTTTTCCAGTCTGGGAGCATAAGCAGTTTTAACTGGCGGACACCCGGTTCGTTCATGGCGATAAAATAAATATGCCGGTAAATCCCGTCAAACCGGAACTCCAGCCGTTTACTCTCCTCGGAAGCAAACAGCGTCTTTAACGCCACATCCCCAGACTCACCAAATAAAATGGCGGAATCAACTTCCGGAACCCCGGCATTCATCCTGCCAATCTCCATCAGGCTGTGCAGGGCTTTGAACTCCCCCATGCCGCTCCATTTCATGGCACTCGCCCTGGTATTATATACCGCATAACAGCCTCCGGGCGAAAACACTGCCCCTGCCATACGGGTAAACATGGTTTTGTTCATTTCCGCTTCGCCCACTCTTTTGATGTCCTTTGCCAGATAGAATACGGGATTCTCAGGTACAACCTGGTATAATCCTTGATTCTGTAACTGGGGCAGCACATACGGACGCACCTCCAGACCGGCTTTCATACACAGCACTGCTGCTTCCGCAACCCGGTGATGCCGCTCCCTGTGTGCCTTATCCCCCGGAAACCGGTGATTCCAGAAAGAACGCATGTAATACCCATACGCATCTGGATGCACCCATTCCAGTATAGCAAGACCAGCCTTATAAAATCGGATGGATTTCTCCCTGCCTTTTCCTGTTATAGTAAGCAGGCGGCAGGTATGCTCTTCCCCTGTTTCATCATTGCGAAACGTCTGAGCCGTTGTCAGTCTGTGGACCAGCTCCTTCATCACCCGCTCCTTACCAAGCAGATAAAGGGAGTGTGCCGGATATTCTCCCACAAAGGACAGCACCGTAACGAGCCGGTGCACATGGCTCTTTGCAGAGAAATGTATCATGGCGGCTCACCACCGAACTGAAGCAACTGGCAGGTACGAGCCGAAGTGTTGTTACGAATTATTCCGACAACGTGACTGCTCTCTTTGTCGGAATTTCGCTCCGCCAGCCGCCTGAAAATCCCAGAAACCAGAAGCCTTCGCACATATTTCACCCATATGTCATTTTGCCCGGCTAAATCTGCCCCGTTTTTACATATCTTTTTTGCCCGTTTCTGACGTCTTTTCATTCACATTTTCCTCCTCTCCGGATATCCCATTTTGCTGCAACAGCCACTTTGGAAATTCCATCCTGGGTACTACATAAACCTCCGTATGGTCATCCTCCCCCATGACACTGCACTCATAATGGCTGCATACCGACGGGGCATCATCCGGCATCACATACATGGCCACAATATCCGATACCATGTTCGTTTCAATGTTATCGTGGTCCCGCATCCTCCGTTCCGGGCGTTGCCTGTCATACACATAGCGGTATACCAGCACACAATCCGTAAACCTCACCGGCTTTTTCTTTTGGAAATATTCCTGCATGGCAGGATACAGAAAAGAACGGATATAATCTGCCGAGCCGCCTCCCTTTTTCGGAAGCAGGGCGGGAATACAGAGCCGGAACCAGCCTTCTGCCGTAAATCCCATATCAACGGGAATGCACCGTTTCATGGCATTTTCCACGTCCCGCTTTGCCATGCCCGAACCGGTGTAAGCCGGAAGTGCCCTTGTCAGGAGTACCAGACGTTCTGCCGTTTCCTCCAAACGCAGTGCCTGCTCATATGCCATCTGCAGCTGGTGCGCCTGACAGCAATCCTTTACCAGACGGATCTGATCCCACAGCTTCCCTGCCATTCTTTCTACCCTGCCTAACACCTTTTGAAAGGAATTGTTCTGTTCCATACACTGCTTCCTCCGTATAAAATGTCACTTCCGGTTCCTCCGCTCCCTCAAATCCCACCGTTGCAAACAGGCATGGTACTTTTGGCAGCATTAACTTTTCAGCCATAGAAATGCGGGGAAGGACAATAATATACTTTAAGTCATCCTGTGGCTGCAAAAGCCTTAACAGGCTTTCTTCCCCCTCGTACAGCACTACAATCTCATATCCTACATTTTCTTTTAAGAAAAATATCTGGGATGGGTAGACTGCCGGGTAATGTGCCATCGGGTCCACATAGTCAATAAACTTTAACAGCACCCACACCGCCAGTATGGTACGCTGGTCCGGTCTGCATAAGGAATCCAGTCCCACATAGTACCCACCGCCCACATCTGCCACCCGCATCTGCTTCTTTAAGTTCCTTATAATACGTTCCGCTGTCTGTGGCGGCTTCTGCAGCATCCTTATAAGCTGTGTTTTGGGCAGTACTCCGTACTGGGACAACCACTTGACCACATACTGTTCCTCCTTCAGCAGCATTGTTTCACCTCTTTTCTGTGCGTATTTTCTCCCAAATGCGTATTCCGCAAAAAATACGCATTCCTACTTCCCTGCCATTTCCTGACCTTTCTGGCGTTCCTTTAGGATTGCCTCCAGTTCGGCACGGTCTGTCGTAATCATCTCCTGCTCTTCCCTAGAAGCCTTGATGACCACCGGCACCTTGTTGTTATTGGAGTACACCAGCGCCTCCCCTCTCTCAAACTGGGTAATGGAACGGATTTCCGCCTGCGTCAGTTTCAGCACCTCTTTCACATAGCGTGCCTCATCCGGCTCCAGATTGAGAATAATCTTGTTCTTGCTGTTATTCACAATCGCCCTGCCGTACTTGCCATCCTCCAGACTGAAAAAGTCCGACAAATCCTGCGTCGCCGAGATCGCCGCCCCGCCAAACCCGCGGATAGTCTTAAAGATGGTCAGGCAGAACTCCGCTGCCATCCGGTTCGAGGATGCCCCCACCAGCTGCCAGATTTCATCAATCATAATCGCTTTCTTTTTCGTACGGTCTGACTTTACCTTGTCCCATACATAGTCCAGGGCAATCATCATCCCCACCGGCAGGAGTTTCCCCTTCAGCTCCGACAAATCCAGCACAATGTACTTGTTGCTCAAATCCACGTTGGTCTGCCGGTTAAAGGACTGTGCCGAACCGGTCACAAACCGGCTTACAATCACAGCAATCCGCTGTGTCATCGGGTTTTCCTTCAGGTTCTTATGCAAATCCCCTAAAACCGGCATTTTCTTCATGACCGGCGGACTGACAGCCGCATCCCGATACAGGCTGTCGTTATCGTGGGTAATCCCCACATCCCCGTAAGTTTTAATCAATGCTTCATCTAACATCTGCTCCTCCTCATTGCTCATATCCGGTATGAGAAGGGAAAAGAAAATCATCAGCTGCTGGATCTTCCTTGCCAGCATCGAATCCATCTCGCTGTAGTCCATCTCATCAATCAGCTCCATTTCCGGTGTGATGGTATGCCGGATTTCCATGATGTTGATACAGTGCGGGGAACCGGGGGCGATCTTGATAAACTGGCCCCCAATCTGGTTACATGCCCTGCGGAACTCATGCCTCTTGATCGGCGCAATGATAAAGCACTGGATGCCACGCATTCTCATCCTGAGTGCTAAAAGCTGCAGGGTAAAGGTCTTTCCCGCCCCGCTGGTTCCCAACAAGTTGAGGTTGGCATTCTTATTCTTCTTTGTATTGAATAAATCCACGATGCAGAGGGAATTGTTATGCCGGTTGACACCTAACAGAACCCCGGAATCATCCGACATCTCAAAACTGGTAAACATGTAGGTGGAAGCCGCCCCGCTGGTCAGCACGTTCCGCTTTGCCTTCTTTTCCAGTGACGGAGCAATCTTTACCAATGGCATTACCGTGCGAAGTGCTGCCTCCTGCTGAAACCGGCAGTCACTGATATACATATCCATAGACTTGAGCATATCGGTCATCTGCTGCTTCCGCCACATCAGTTCCTCATAGGTCTTTCCGGATATGCTCACAAACACGGACAGAAAAAACAAATCTTCGTTATTGCTGGCAATCCCATGCTTGATATAGTAGCCTGCCTGGATGGAACTGGTCAGTTCCTCATAATCCGTACTGGTATCCTGCATATCCTTTAACTTCGTGCGGTTCAGCCGGATTCTCTGTGCCACCTTGTCAATGGCACGGCTGCGGTTTTCCCTTGTCAGGAATACATCAATGTCAATCCCGTCCCCGGCGTTGATCAGCGACGACATCCAGCCGCCACGCACCCTGCCCGGATACCCGTTCCCCTTGATAAACAAAAAGGAATAGTACAGCCCGTCCATTATAATATAGTTGTGATGGGACAGGTCAATCCCCCTGGGTGCCAGAAAATGGCTGATGCGGATTTTGGGTATTTGATCAACACCAATCACCTTATTCTTTGCCGCCATTGTATCAATTACCACCCGGTTCACCCGGCTCTGGAACGGCTCATCCACGCAGGAACAGCGATTGAAGAACATATAAAGCATCTCTGCTGCTGCCTCATCCTCATCCCTGTTTTTTATGATGGAATTACCACACTGAAGAAAATATGCCTTTGCATTCTGCTCTGCCGCATTTAGCATCCCATATACCTGCGAGTAGTCACCTGCATCGCCCCGTCGCATCTCCTCATACTGGAAAATCAGAAAGAACCGCCTCGTAAGTGCCTCCCTGCTTCCCACATCCTTAATCAGACGGAGATACCCCCTTGCCAGTTTCCGGCACGCCTCACTCTCCTCTGCCGCCAAATCCTCCTGTACCATTGAAATGTGCTTATCCGAATCCGCCTTTCTCGTAATGCTCTTAAACTGCATCCGCACCGGGGAAATCTTTAGCCAGCTGGAAAACGAGGAGATAATGTTAAACTGCTCCTCCCCGGACCGCAGCATAAAGTTGATTGGCTCAATCTCCAGAATCTTAATATACCTGCCATCCGTAGTCTCAATAATCCCGTTGGCAATGTTCTTTACCGGAATAAAATCCTGCACAAACTCAAGTTTCTCCTGCTTTGTTTTCTTCCTGCGCTCCTGTCTTTTTCCTGCCACTCCGTTCTGTCCCTGTGCCTTTCTTTTTCTTTTCTGCTTTTTTCTTTTTTGGTCGTTTCTTTTTAAGCTGCTTCTGGTCATATTTATATCCAACCCTCCTGAAATGTAATTTTCTCCTGTTCACCGCATACCGGATTATGTGACTGGCATACTGAAACAAGGAATCCCCGTCAATGCCCATCATGGACAACACCCCCAACGGGAGTAAAGTCAGTGTCATCACCACAATCCGGATTTTCACGGGCATCGGTATCAGCATCAGCTCCGGATACCCCACCAGCGCCACCAGAATCCCCGTCTCCACCGCATTCCTGACTTCCAGCATACCGCCCATGATCTTGCCGGAATCCGTGTAGTTTGCTGGAATCGCATAAATGTTGCTGTATTCTCTTTCTTCCATCGCTACCTCCCTAATCTGTATATCTTAGCTGTCGTCTTATATCTTCCCATGCGCAATGCCTGCTGATGGTCAGGAACAAAGATATCTACCCGGTGGATGTCATTCTCAATCCCTTTGCCGCCCCTGTCTTCCACGGTATACATCGTTCCTTTTATCATGATCTGCGTTCCAAAGGGATAGTGGCTGGACATTGCCACCATACCCGTAGCCGGTTTTTTTCCGCTTGCCGTATTGCCGCCTGCCCATTTCCCACAGCACTTTTCACAGTTACAGTAATGTGTCACCTCTACCTCAATGGTATAAAGTGGCTCTCCATAGGAAATGTTCGGGGACACTGCAGCATTATAATCCACTCCTGCTGGTCTGCGCAACACCAGAGAGCCTGCATAACTTGGCGTATTCAACACCACTCCTTTGCCACTGGTACAGTGAACCCACATCCCCGTACCCTTCTTATCATAACCGGCAAACATCAGCACATGGCTCCATGCCTTTCCACCGGAACCGGCAAGAAACCCCAAATCCCCCGGAAGCAGTTCCGCCTTTGTCACCGCTGTGGTCTTGGGATACTGCCCGGATGTGCCAGCCCCGATATCCACTCCCATGGCGGTGCTGTAAGTCCATGCCGTAAATCCACTGCAGTCCAGCCCATAGGGACGGATAGTTCCCGTGGAACTGGAGCCTGCCGCTGTTACCAGTTTGGGCGTATTCCACTCCTCATTCCAGCCGGGATCGCTTTTCCCGCCCCAAAAATATGGCACCTTCCCAACTAACGAAAGTGCCGTGGATAAAATATGTTTTCTGGTATCATTGCAGTTCTGGCTGTTCACAAAATCAACCAGTTCCTGATCCGTCAGACTGACATTCTCCCCGCTTCCCAAAGAACCATACAGAGCCATCTTCAGTGCTTTCGCCATGTTTTCGATTGCTTCCCGGTAGGTAATGCCAAACTGGTCATAAGCAGCATCCAGATCAATCCCAAACGCTTTCGTAATCACCGAGCTGTCAAAGGGCTGAATGGTACACTCCACATATTTCACTGTTTCCGTCGCAGGCTTCAGCATCTGCGTCCCTTTCTTCCGGTAGTAAGTCTCCTTCTTTGTCCCAGTAATCTCTCCCGCTCCATACACAGGCACCTTGACGGTTACCTTCTCATAGGCATCCACTGTAATTTCCTGATCACTGGTAAGCGGCTTGTCCTTCACATAATACGTCTTTTCTTCCAGACTGTACTGGTAAACCGGTTCCCCGCCTGCCATCCCGATTTTCTTCCTGCCAGTCACTATCTTTACTTTTTTTGATTTGTATGTATCATAAGTAACCGGCACCTGCCTTGTCGTCTCCTTTTCCGCCTGCGTTACCGGAAACATCTCCCCGGAAACACCCTCCAGCTTTGCAATCATGTCCTCTTTGCTGACGTTCTGCTGCTGCATGGAAGCAGAATAGGCAGCTAAAATATAGCACACATCATAGCCTGCCGAACCCTGTGCATGGTTGATAAGGGCCTCCATCGATTCCTCATAATCATACCCGCCATCCAAAATCGCTTTTTCCACCTTTGCCAGTGCCTGGTCATAGGCATCGTCCACCACAGCAGACACCGCTTCTGCCAGTTCATCATACTTTCCCTGAAGGGTTGCACCCTCTGCCGGCTTTGTCCCATCCAGCCCAAAGATGCTGTTCGACACAATAGATGGCAGGGACACCACCATCGTAATGAGTATCAGCAGTGCCAGACAAATGCAGATGAGTACCTTAAACAGCGAATGACGCATCGACCACGCTGCGGAAAGAACCGCTCCCCACGGACCGCCTGCCGCTGTGCCTGCTGCTATCTCCGACACCGCCTTGCCGCTTTTCACCCCTGCTTTTACCGTGGCTGCCGCTGCGTTTGCTGTCGCCTGCTTTGCCGCATCCTGCCCGGCACGGCCTGCCGCCTTTGCCATCTGACCAGCTGCCCGACCGAAATTGTCGCTGCCATCCCCCATCTGCTGTTTCTCTGGTTCTGCCATTGTTATCACCTCATTTCTCTGTATCTCTTACTCCGTTCTTTATAAATCCACCAATCCAGCCATTACCATCAGCTTTTACTATCAACCTTTTCGCCTCGGAGCTCTTGCTGCTAAATGCTCCCGTTTCTTTGGCTCTGCATACCGCTCTGGTGTACTCCGGTAACGGACCGATTCCACGGAAACAGTCCTCACGCTGTCGCCATCGTATATCGGTTTTCCATCCTCATATACCGGCTTTCTGTCCACAGATGCCTCTCCATGAATGGCATACCACTGACCGCCCCTGCTGTCCTCATATACCTGATAATCGCCACGGGGCGCTGCATACTGGGATGTATCATAAAACCTTGTTCCCGAACCGTCACTATGCCAGACTTCCATCTGTCCTTCCAGCCATCTCGAACCATCCACAGAAGATACCTGCTGTTCGTATCCCGTCATGAATATCTGGAACTGAGACTGGTTATAGGCATCTGCAGCCTCCCCAGACTCAAATACAGGTGTCTGTGCGTGTTGCTGCATTGCATACCAGTCCACACCATCGGATGCCTGTATGCTGCCATGTGGGGCATCCGGCTCCTCATAAAAGGCACTGCTGTACCACAGGGAATTTCCACCTTCTGTAGATGCCTCCAGTACACCCTCATCCACGGTACGGAGCATCGTATCCTCCGGCAGTTCCGGAAACATCTCATGGATTCTTGCTGCCTCAGATATATCTCCTGCAAATCCCGGTGTGCCAAAGAAAGCGCCTGCGCCATCCCCGGCTGCTGTCTGATACCACATGCTTCCATCCGAAGCCTCCACAAGAGCTGACGCCCCCTCCGGTTTCTCAAACTGGTTTTTATCATACAGGTTCAGTTCTGCCATTTTTCCATCCGGCATCATTGCCGTGGTACTGATCTTCCCTCCGGAAATCTGCGTATCCTTTAGCGGAACGCCCTTTAGCTGGGGCATGTAATTGGCAAGGCTTTTATCTGCAATCTCCCCGCCAATCGTCCCGGACATCTTCGGATTTCTGGATGCCACAGAGGAAATGGAATCCCCTGTCAGAGTGGCACCGTTTCTTGCGGCAATCCCGCCAAAGGTCCTGCCCACAAATCCAAGACCGCCGCCGGCTCCCATGCGGATACCGCCATCCACAACCGCATCCCGAACATAACTGTTACTTTTGAATTTACCGGCGAATCCAGCAGCAGCCGCTCCTGCACCCGTCGCCGCTGCACTGCTTCCACCGCCAAAGACACTGCCGGCACTTCTTGCACCACTGCCAAGACCGCTCACTGCCCTCGCTGCCATCATCAGTTCCAGCCCCATGCCGCTTCCGGTCTGGGCAACATTCAGCCCCATCGCTGCCAGATAGCTGTCAAACTTCTGTGCCGTCTTCAGAAAGGCAATGGCACAGAACAGCCATAGGAAAATGCTTCCATTACCGTTCGACAGTTCTCCGCCATTTCCCACGTACTGGCCAACCGAGGTCGAAAATCCCCGTAAAAACCACACATTCATCACCAGCAGTAAAAGCTGGGAACCTACCATCCGGCACCATGACTTAAAAACCGGCACCGTTGCTTTGGATGCCCCCATCGAAAAAGCAAGCGGCGAGGTATAACAGAGAACCCCCACCACAATGTACCTCTCCATGGTTTCCAACAGCAGCTTGAAATAATTCCATCCCAGTGCAATCATCAGGATGACTAAAAGCAGCAGGCCAACCACCGTTGCAATGGAGACAATCGTTGTCATTCCGTTTTTCAGGGCATTCTCCACCCCCGCAAAGGTAAAGTCCTCTTTGTTCATCTTCAGTTCCAGCAGCGCCGTATAAGGTGCCGTGGCAATATTCAGAGTAATCTGAAAAATCGGTTTCGCATACCCAATCAGAAGGGCAGACAGGCTGCTCCTGGCTAACAGCGTCCACGGGTTCTCCGCCTCCGTAACCGGTCCGCCAAACACCCGGAACAGCTGCCACACCGTTATTAAAAAAAGAACTGCCCATGCGGTATACTGCATTACCGTAAATGCCTTTGTGACAAAAGGAAAATACTCCTCCATAGCGGTCATATCCGTTCCCAGTGCATCCAGAAATAAACCGGATACGGCATCCATGATCTCTGACACAATGCTGCTGATCCATGTGACAATCCCTTCAAATATCCAGTCAAGCATTTTTTACCACCTCCCTGTCTGCCTGACTCCTAACCCATGCAAAAACTTCGATCCATCATGGGTACTTCTCAGCCTTTGTAGCTTCCACCGGCAATCAGTGGCTGCAGGTACGCTACAATAAAGCCAAGTGAATTGAGCACAATCCATGTGACTACAATCCGCTTGAGCCAGCTGGTCGCTTCATCCACAGCACGCTGGTTTCTGGAAATCATCCGGACAATCAGGGCAATGGCTGCCGCTGTCACACCCACAATGGTGCTGATGCCGATAATCTCACCATACACGTCTTTCATGATGGTGGAAAACCGGTTCCAGATGGTATCCCCACCGCCCTTATCCTTTGCCGCCAGAACCGGCTGCAGGGAAATGAGCATCATAGATAACATCCCCACAGCAGACCAGTAAACAGTCCGCAGGCGGTTACCTCCCGCTTTCAGTTTCTTTACCATGCTTCAACCTCCTTTGCATGTCTGCTTCGGAACAAGGCATAAAAAAATACCGCTCCAAAAGCTGGAAAGCTCTCAAAACGGCGTTTTTGCCTGTGTTCCCTATTGATTTGTTCTTTATCCCGTGGGCATCTCCCACTTTTGGACAATACCACTATACACTTTTTTCATTTGCATGTCATCGGCTGGGGTGTGCCAATTTTATGCCAATTTAGTGACATGAAGATTTCACCCTATCCCCTCAATCAGTGCCACCAACTCCAGCCACACATCCACATCGCTGTCTGGAGCCGCCCACAACCGGATAGACAATATCGTAATTGCCTGCTGTTTAAGCCGGTAATAATGCCTTGATGACATATCCAGCCGATACAACAGTTCATGATGGCTCAATTTCTCCGGCGCTATGTAGGTCAGGTAAATCAACTGGTACAGCCTCTCCCCATTCTCCGGCTTTTTCTTCAGCACAGTAAGCGCCTCATTCACTCGGTCCAGAAGCAGCCTTGACTTTTTTACCCCTTCCAGTCTGCTCTCCAGTTTCCGGTTTCCCCATGACATCTCCAAATCTACCTGCTCCAACAACGTATCCAGCCCCTCAAAAGGTTTTTCCAGCTCACTGGCAACATTTCTCCGGAAAGCATTCCAAAAGCCACACAATCGTCCGGTAATGCTGCAACAGCATCATGGTGTTGTGGTAGGTATTCTTCTTCTTTTCCTTCCTTGCCTCCCTGACTTTCTCATCGTCAATCCCGGCATCTGGCAAAATCCCCCGGTGCGTCAACAGGCCAATGACCGCCTCCGACTGTGCCTGCTTCTTTTCCTGCTGCTGTATCATTTCACTCTCTTTATTCATACTCATAAAATAAACTCTCCTTTGCTATTTCTGTCAGATCCACTGCCCTGCAGGGACCCCGCATCTGCTTCCTGTCCTGAACTGCCTTATCTATATTTACTTTCTGGCAGTCATAATTACAATTCTTACAATTCCTACACAGAGAAAGATACGTGTATATTATAGTGTCCGAATGTGCAATGCGGAATTTCTTCCCAGGCTCATCCTCAGACTCATCTTCAATTTCCGCAAGGTCACAAGTCAGTTTCCTTGAGTACCATGCCACCATCCTGCTCAGATGTTCATGTTCTGAACCTTTCTTCGGCACATCCATACTTAATTCCCGTATCTTTCCCACTGTTTCCATAATCTCTTCCTGTTCAGGAAGTGAAACCTCAGCATCCACCGGATACCTTTTATTAAAAATGAGACAGCCATAAGAACTGGAAAGACGGTACAGAGCAAAGACATCCCCATGCTTCCTAAAAAATCTCCATACCTTTGTCTTTTCCCAACCCCACCGCTGTCCCAGGGTTTCCAAAGTCAAAATGGCACCATACTTTCCATACTGGACTGTCGGTGCCATAAAAGAAAACACATTGTTTGGATCTTCTGTTACCGTATGGCACCACAAATCCAACCATGCGTCCGCTTCGTCAAATATATAATGTTCTTTTACCAATCTTTCCGTAATATTCCGTGGCATACATAAAAAGCCATATCCCTCTGTGATATATACTGTCCCTTTCATACAGGCTGCTCCGGAACAATTCCGAACCCAGTCTGTAATCCGGTAAGTAAATTTCTTTGTATCCTGATCTAACTCATAGCGTACATATCCAAGCTGCTGCAATTTTTCCACTGTGTCCAGTGCCTTTTTCCGGCTCTTTGTTCCCAGAATGCTTTTCAGACCAACTACACCACCAGCCCACATCCCCGGAATCACAGTATTGGTATAGCCACAGTACAGAGATGTCCCTTTCCGAAATGCCGCACGGGATGCAAGCCTTGCCCAGTCACCCAGTACCCCCTTGCCCTTCGGGACAATGTTACGGGGCAGCTTTACCCACTCGTAGTGCCATGGACACTTCATAAGGAACACCTCCTGTAAATTGACATAAAAATAAGGCAGTCCCTAAACGAAACTGCCCTGGCAAACAATATGCAATATCAAATTTTTACTGGCAACCCAATCAATGAATCTGCATCCACACCAACCAAGTATCATTTGCTATTCATATTCATTTCAATACGTGTGCGAATCCATTTGCCATCAATCATGACTTCCATACCCTCCCCACAATGCAGACCGCCATAATACTCTTCTAATCCAAAACGTATATCCATGCGTCCACTTTCTTCGTTATAAATTAAACAACCTATTCTTTTTTCTGTAAACACTACTATCGCCTCCTCAAAATAGATTAAAGTTATAAGATTGCTCTTTCATTTCCAGATTATCAGTTACAAAAAGCGAAGTTTGCATCAAAATTCGCTTGCATTTGGGACCAAAACCAAGTCCCAATTCACAATCCCAAATCAGTCCCAAAAACTGTGATAAAGTTTGATAATTTCTGATAAAATTTGATAAGTGTGCTTACATAAAAAAATCCCCATAAGCACTGTATCTATCAGTGTTTATGGGGTTAAATCCACTATTTTTCAGTAATTGCAGATTATTTCATCTGCTTTGCGAAGTTTCGCTCCTGATAAATTTTTATCCGAGCTGAGCTGCAACTTCAGCCGCAAAGTCTTCTTCTTTCTTCTCAAGTCCCTCACCTGTTTCGAAACGGATAAATGTCTTGACATTAATATTGGCACCCAGATTTTTTGCTGTCGTCTGGACATACTGACCTACAGACTGCTTGCCATCCTCTGCCTTTACAAATACCTGATCCAACAGACAGATTTCTTTCAGTTCTTTATTAATACGTCCCATTACCATACCATTGATGATCTTATCAGCGGCGTCTGGCTTCTCAGTCTTAGCCTGGGCAAAAAGAACCTCTTTCTCTTTCTCGATATAATCCTGGTCAACTTCATCACGGGAAGTATATTTAGGTGATAAAGCAGCTACCTGCATGGCAACATCTTTCAGACAGGTTTTTACCTCATCGGAATCACTGTCTGTCTCAGCAGATACAAGAACACCAATCTTTCCTCCAGCATGGATATAAGATACGATCATTCCATCTGGCTGATCCAGTTTTTCAAAGCGACGAATGTTCATGTTTTCACCGATCTTTGCGATCATATTCTTCAGGTTTTCATCTACGGTCACAGAAGAATCCTCAATCCAAGGTTCTGCCATAAATGCGTCCAAATCTGCTGCAGTAGTATCAACTGCCTGTGCCGCTACGGAATTTACAAGATTCTGGAACAATTCATTCTTTGCCACAAAGTCTGTCTCGGAATTCACTTCTACAATAGAAGCCTTCCTGCCATCTTCACTGACCTTTACTGCAACCATACCTTCTGCTGCAATGCGCCCGGCTTTCTTCTCTGCCTTTGCCAGACCATTCTCACGAAGCCACTCTACTGCTTTCTCCATATCGCCGTCTGTGTTTGTAAGAGCTTTCTTACAGTCCATCATTCCGGCACCTGTCATCTCTCTTAACTCTTTTACCATTGATGCTGAAATAGCCATTTCTTAATTCCTACCTTTCTATCATTAAACCTGCATAGAACTACATAAGCAGTTCTCTTTATTCCTCTGCCGTCTCCTCAGCAGCAGCTTCCTCTTCCGGCACATCTGCCATGGATTCACCCTGATTCGCCTCAATCACGGCATCTGCCATCTTTGACACGATTAGTTTAACGGCACGGATCGCATCATCATTACCAGGAATAACATAATCCAACTCTTCCGGATCACAGTTTGTATCTACAATACCGATCAATGGAATGCCAAGAATATGAGCCTCCTGAATACAGATCCTCTCCTTTTTCGGATCTACTACAAAGATCGCATCTGGGATATCTTTCATCTCTTTGATACCACCCAGGTTCTTCTCCAGCTTAGCCCATTCCTTCTTCAGGTTAATAACTTCCTTCTTTGGCAGGACATCAAATGTGCCATCTTCTGACATTCTCTCAAGCTCTTTCAGTCTCTTAATACGTGTCTGGATGGTTCCAAAGTTGGTCAGCATACCGCCAAGCCATCTCTCGTTGACATAATACATCCCACAACGCTCTGCTTCTGCCTTAATGGAATCCTGTGCCTGTTTCTTCGTACCAACAAAAAGAACTTTACCACCCTCTGCGGCAATCTCCTTGATGGCATTGTATGCCTCATCTACTTTGCCAACAGATTTTTGAAGATCAATGATGTAAATGCCATTTCTCTCTGTGTAGATGTACTCTGCCATTTTAGGGTTCCATCTTCTTGTCTGATGTCCAAAATGAACACCTGCTTCCAGTAACTGTTTCATTGAAATAACACTCATTATTTCATACCTCCATATGGTTTTTTCTTCCACCGGTCTCATATCTCTGCCACAATCATTCCTATCAGGTATCAGGATTTCCTGAAATATAAAATGACCACCATGACAAAGATCAATCGGTGTGATTTTTCCAATCCGATTTATTTTACCACAATGGCCATAAAATTGCAAGAACTTTAATCTTGCCCCGTAATTATTTTTGCTATATCACGATAAGATGCCTCTTTGGGAATTCGATATGTTCCCTCTTTGATCTTCATTGAATACCCATTCTTTTCCAGGTATTTATCAAATTTTTCATCATCCTCGATGATTCCCGCTTCTTTCATCTCCCGTGCCACAGTACTTGAAAGAACTCCACTGCGTACTTTAAACTTTATTGCATCTGGTACAGGCGTTGATTTCTCAGTTCCAGTCACACCAGCGCCACTGCTGCTGACCTTATCCTTATTTCCTGGTTTCCGGGTGGCTGGAGGCTGTGTTCCTTTCTGGGTTGCCAGCGGCGGTTCCGTTTCTTCTGGTGTCTGGGTCTCTTCTGGAAATGCATCCGGGGGCTGTGTTCCTTCCGGAAATACCATTCCCAATTCCTTTGCCTGATCCACCACACTTTTCTCACCAGATTTTTCTGAACGATAGCTGATGCACAAAATAAGGGCAGTTAGAATGATTCCTGTTCCCAGGCCGCGTAGAAAAAATTTTAATTTCATCTTCCCCTGCCTCCATATAGTGTGATTACCAGTTTCACTTCCCCCTGTCCGATATTCAGTGCCTTCGAGATCTCCATCACTGATTTACCTTCTTTATACATTTTCTGAATCAGTGCATTGACATCCATTGACCTGCCATCCGGCATTGCTTTCTTTGTCTGCCGTGGCTTTTCTGCCGCTTTCTTTTGAACTGCTTTTCCAGGCACACCCTGGGCCGGAACTGGTTTTGCCAGAACCTGCCGTTCCGGTGTTTTCGGCAAAGGAGGCTTCTGTACTGGAGAATCCTGCGAAGAAAGAGATTGTACAAAAGGTTTCTGGGCCGGAACTTTCTGTACTGGAGCAGTCTGCCTAAAATGTTCCTGCACTGGCTGTTCTTTTCTGATATCCTGGCCAGCCGGATTTCTTTCTTCTCTTACAACAGATTCTGAAAGAATCTTCTTTATCTCTTTTTCTTTCTCATTCAGCATATTGTACATAAATACAACTTCCTGATGATTGTTTTCTATCTTTTCCAATAATGGCCTGGAAAACTCATCAATCGCGATAATCTTATCATTGCACAGGTGATTTAATTCATCTGTCGTCCTGTCCACCAGATCCATCTGCTGCTCCTCCAGAAGCTTAGTCACACGGTTCCGTATCATCTGCTCTTCTTTCTCTGTCCATACGGCAGAAGATGATTGGGAATCCTGATATTCTCCTCCTGATGAATCACTGCCACGGGCAATAAAATAGCTGGCACACAGACAGGCAAAACCTGTCATCAATAATATAACTTCCCAAACTGTCATGATTTTCCTCCCTGTACCATCTCCTCACACCATAATATCAAAACTGCTGTCTGATCTTGGTGCCATAGGTGCCTCTTTTTCCTGTTTTTTCTTCTTCTTAGAATTCCGTGACCTTGCACCTGCACCACCAGAGGAACCATCCATATCATATTCCTCTGTCTCACTTTTCTGTGCCTCCACAGTCTGTGTAGCCTCCTGTCTTGTCAGATTCTGAAACTGGACTGCATGCTGATCCATGGCATGCTGCAGTTGGCTGTCCTCCCGTCCCTGCAGGTCTGCCGCTTCAGCAGTACGTGGCAGCATGGTCGTAATATCAATTGAGTTGATCATTCCTGTAGCCCCCCTTCTATGATGCTATAATCCGATTGAACGGACATCGGCACCTTCACGCACATATTTACAATGCGATTCTTTTTCTCGTATGTTACGCACTGCATCTTTGATGGTAAGCTTCACGCCGCCGTATACGATCCCTTCCGCACGCACACTGGCACTTTTGTGTTTCTGGATCCGGGTGAGGATATTTTCCCTCTCATAACGCATCTCACGAATCTTTTTAACAAGTTCTGGTTTTCTTACACTTGCCCCCCGGATAAAATTCATTTGCTCTTCTGGTACTTCCTCTTTCATCTGAATCTTAGCCCGGACTAGTTCTGCTATCTGTTCAATCTTATTTAGTTCTTTCTCCAGTTCTTCGATTTCTTCTTTCATGGAATTAGTCTTCTTGATAAGGTCAACATCAGAAATGATCTCTATATTTGTGGCAGCTCCCATAGTAGAACCAAGTGTCGTTGCGTGAATAGAACCATATGTCCTCATCCGGCCACCATTGATCAATCCCTTTTTACCGAGTACATCTATATTCTCCCGGCATTCCACCTCACTGTGCAGGATAGCATCTGCCTTCAATACTCCATTACACTTTACTTTGCTGTTTTCCAGGAACTTGGCCGTAATATTTCCCTCTGCCTGAAGTTCACCACGGTCCATTCCCTGCATGCCACGTTTGAGGACGATATTGCCCCCAGCGATCAAAGTAGCTCCTTCCACTACACCATTTACAACGATATCACCTTCCGCTTCTATGCGGAATCCTGTATTGACATTACCTGTTACCTGCACTGTCCCTTTATAGATGATATCCCCGGTGGAAGAATCCACATTGGCTGGCACCTGGTATATATCTGATACAAGAACCATATCATCCACCAGCGTTACATGTCCGGATACTTTGGAATAGATCTTACATCGGTCTTTTGACAATTCTATATTCCGTCCGAAACGGAGCATACGGTTTTTTACTTTTTTGGGTGGGATTGGCTTCCCATTCACAGCAATCCCAGGACGTCCTCTGTCCACAGGAGTAAGTTCAGCCAGTTTATCTCCCTCATTTACGATCTTAATATTGCCCAACTGATGAAAATCTACACTGCCATCCTCATTCAGTTTGGGCTTTGCTGTGGCGTTTACATCAAAAAAATACCGGATCCTGGCATCGCGTCCATGTACAGGCAGAGTCGCCTCGGCGATGATATAATCCCGGCAATACTCATGGTTGCTGAGAAAATGCTGGATTGCCTTCTTCTTTATTCCATGCTTCACTCCTGCCAGTTTCAGTGTGCTGACAATATCATTTTCTGTCAGCATTGCCCCACCATTCATAGGCGGATAGAACCTTGCCAATGCACGTATTCCCTCATTCACTATCGTAACAGTACACTTCTCACTTTCCGGGATGAGTTCACCACTGCCCAGAAGCAGTGGTTTGTCAAACTTATTCTCTCTCAAATAAGAATCCAAAGCAACGATGTCATATTCATGAAAAGAAATAAGATCCAAATATCGGTTGACATCTTCTGTCGCAACCATCTCACCATCCACCCCTGGCGGGTGTATCTGCAGAAAGACGTTACCTTTCTCATTGACTACTTCAAAATAGCCATTTTCAGCCATAATACGTTCTCCTTCCTGCCCTGTCAGAACAAGTTCAGCAGATCCACAGAGTCTCCCAGCCGATCCTTGATCTTCTGCAGTGCCTTTGTATGCAGCTGCGACACACGGGATTCTGAAACACTAAGAATCTGGCTGATCTCCTTCAATGTAAGTTCCTCATAATAATAAAGGGTAATCACTTTCTGTTCATTTTCTGTCAGTTTCTGCAACGCCTCTACCAGCATCTCTTTCAATTCCTGTTTCTGAATGGCATTCTCCGGCTGCTCGAACTGTGAATTCAGGCTTTCCATCCGCCCCTCACTGCCCTGCTCAAGATAATCGTCCAAAGATATCATATTGGTAAACTCTGCCTCAGAACGCCATCCCTCATATTCATCACGGCTGATTCCCAGTTCTCCGGCTATCTCATCCTCTGATGCTGGTCTGCCATATGCTGCCTCCAACTTGGCAACGGCTGCTTCCATTCTTTTCTGTTTCTGCCTGAGCGTACGTGGTATCCAGTCCATCTTACGGATCTGATCCAAAATAGAACCACGGATACGGAGGCTGGCGTATGTCTCAAATTTCACATTTTTATCTGCATCGTATTTATCTATGGCATCAATCAGTCCGAAAATGCCATAGCCAACCAGATCATCATATTCAACTGTATATCCCAGATACATGCTAAGCCTTCCCGCCACCAGATTGACCACATTAGCATACTCCAGGATCAACTGCTCACGAAGTTCCGGTAATTTAGTTTTTTGATACCGCTCCCACAGTTTCTTTCTCTCTGCTTCCTTCATAGGCTAATTGATCCCCCTATACTATACTTATTCTTCGGGTTGTTCTTCTTCTGACATAAATTGGTTTCTTCTTCTCTTCTCCGCTTCCTTCGCTTCTTTTTCCTCTCTCTCCAGTTGCTCCTGACGCAGCCTTTCCTCTTCCTCCAAACGTTTGCGCTCTGCCTCAACCATCGCCTGATGTTCAGCCTGAACCTTGCCAACGATCTGCGCTGCTATCTGGCCTACTATATAAAATACAATAAGAACGATGATCAGTGCAATGAGACTGGTCATGACCGGCCATCCCTGCACAACGCTCAGAATACAACACACCAGACCAGCAAGAAGCATTACCATTGCTGGAATATATCGATATTTCATATTTGATACACCTCGTCCCATTCATTTAGATATAATACTGGTTCAATCCAACCGCTTTGACCAAAAGCATCCCTGTCTCTGGATCAAACTTAATGGTCCTGCTAAATGTCTTTCCCACATCTTCAGCAATGATAGGAATGCGCAATTTCGCCAGCTGTTTCACCGCTGCCACATAATTCTGCGCTCCAACATTCAAAAACTCATTGGTTGAATCCTTAGAAAACATCTTCGCCCCGCCTGCCACCTTCGCCACAAGGTTCTCAGGGTTTACCGATTCCCTCATCAGTTCATCATACATATCAGACAGACAGGTATCAACAAATTTCATACGGTTTGAATTATTGGTAATGGATTTGCTGTCCGGCAGCATTACATGTGCCAGGCCACAGATCTTCGTCGATGCATCATAGAGGATAACCCCCAGGCAGGAGCCAAGACCAAGGGTCAATATCTTCTGTGGGGCATGGCAGATCTTATAATCTGCCATGCCCACACGGATCGCATCATTCATACTTCCTTATTTTCCTGAACCACAGCCTGTATATCCAGAAGGGAGATCAAACTCTCGCCATGTTTGCCGATACCGGCAAGATAGGAAGCGTTTATTTCATCTAACTTAAAAGTCGGTTTCTCCACTGTAGCCGGGTCGATATCCACAACCTCTTTCACTTCATCTACGACAAAGCCGATCAGTGCCTGGTCATCCAGACGGATAATGATAATCCTTGAAGCAGATGCATATACATCATCTTCCAAGCCAAAACGTCTCCTCAGACTCATGATCGGAACGACTTCACCACGCAGATTGATCACACCAACAAAATACGGCTGGGATTTTGGCACCCTCGTGATCTGCTGCATACGCACGATATTATCAACAAACCCTATGTCAATACCATACTGTTCATCCCCAAGTTTTACTACAATATATTGAACTTCTTCTACTGTCTCTATTTCTTTTACCATTTCGTCCATTACAACACCCCCTAAATCAATGTATTAGTATCAAGGATCAGCGCCACTTCTCCATCCCCCAGAATCGTCGCCCCGCTAAAGAGCTTATCATTCGTAATATGATGTCCCAGTGACTTAATAACTGTTTCCTGCTGTCCGATGAGACTATCTACGATCAGGCCAACTCTCTGTTCCCCTTTCTTGATCACAACAATAACAAGTGAATCTGGGTCACCTTCTGGTTTGTCCACACTGAGTATCTCGTGCAGCCGGAGAATCGGAATCACACTGCCGCGGAGGTGGATCACTTCCTTGGACTGTACAAAACGGATCTCTTCTTTCGGCATATCTTCAATTCCATTAATACTGCTCAGCGGAATGGCATATTTCTCTGTTCCTACTTCTACCATAAGCGCCTGAATAATGGCAAGGGTAAGTGGAAGCTGAATCGTAAAGGTACTTCCCTCACCTGCAACTGTCTTGGCGCTGATACTTCCCCCCAGTGCCTCTATCTTCGTCTTTACAACATCTAGGCCAACACCTCTTCCAGACACGTCGGTGATCTTGTCAGCAGTAGAGAAACTGGGCTGGAACAAAAGATCTATGTAATCCTTGTCTGTCATAGTCTCTGCCTGTTTCTCTGTAATTGTTCCCTTCATCAATGCTTTCTTCTTCACTTTTTCAACATCGATCCCGGCTCCATCATCCCTTACTTCTATAATAACATTATTTCCATCCTGATATGCATCCAAAAAGATAGAACCAACTTCCGGCTTGCCAAGGCGAAGACGTTCTGCATTGCTCTCCAGTCCGTGGTCAGCAGAATTCCGGAGCAGATGCATCAGCGGATCCCCAATCTCATCTATGACAGTACGGTCCAGCTCTGTCTCTTCACCAGTCATATACAATTCCATCTTTTTATTCAGCTTGCGGTTCAGGTCACGGATCATACGCGGGAAACGGTTCACAACGCTGTCAATCGGCACCATCCTTACCTTCATTACTGACTCATGGAGATTTGTGGTAACACGCTCCAGATATTCAATCTGCTCATGGAAACTCTGTGTCTCGCTTGGCTGTGTCTCATTACCGCTGGCAGAAACCAGTCCATTTTTAGCAATGATCAGCTCACTCACCAGATTCATCAGGACATCCAATTTGTCAATATCTACACGGACAGACCGGCTTCCCATCTTTGCTTTCTGTTTCTTTGCCTGATTCTGGTTATCATCAGCCTTCTTCGCTGCTTGTGTCTGCGGCTCCGGCTCAGCAGGTTTTTCCTGCACTTCATGATCTTCCTCTTTTGTCTCCGGATGAGATTCCGGTTCAGCATCAGACGGCGAATCAAAGTCACCAATATATACTTCACCAATCTCTGACACATTGAGGATCAGTTTTTTAATGGCTGCTTTACTCTCTGTTGTGGCAAGGATCCAACTGAAATCAAAATCAAATTCCTCATCCTCGATCTTCTCTGTAGTGGGAACAGATTTGATCAGTTCCCCCTTGCTTTCCACTGATTTAAATACAAGAAAGGCGCGGGCAGCTTTCAGTATACATGCCTCCTGCAGATAAACCGTGATGCCATATATATTTTTCCCCTCTGCCCTTGCCGACGCAATGGCAGACGCCTCGTATTCACCAATCGGGATCTGATTATATTTTATCTTTTCACTGTCTACCGTCGTATCCTCTTCCTCACTCTTTTCCTCTTGCGCTGCCGGTTTTCCTTCCTTCTTTTCCGAACTGGCAGCTTCTCCCCCATTCTGTTCGTTCAAAAGACTATTCAGATCATCGATAATATCTTCATTATCCTCTGTCCCCTCATTTCCCTCTGAAGAAATCACATCCAGATAGGATTCCAGAGCATCCAGGCCACGGAACAGCACATCAATCAGTTTGGCATTTGCCTTCATATTGCCATTACGGATCTCAGAGAACACATTCTCCAGATCATGTGTCAGACGCTGCATCCTGGTAAATCCCATGGTTCCTGCCATACCCTTCAGGGTATGCGCAGCACGAAAGATCTCGTTGATCGTATCGGCATCTTCCGGTTCCTTCTCCAACACCAGAACATGTTCATTCAGGCTCTGCAGATGTTCCTTTGTTTCATCAATAAATAAGTCCATGTACTGACTTGTATCCATTCCTTCACGCTCCTATTCTTTTATCATATTTACTAATGTACCTGTTACATCTTCCAGTGGTACGACTGAATCTGTTACTTTTGCCATATAAGCCGCTTTCGGCATACCATATACGACACATGTCTTCTCATTCTGCGCAACCACTTTCACTTTCTTACTCCTTTTGATAAGCTGTATTCCTTTTGTTCCATCAGCACCCATTCCAGTCAGGACTGCACAGATGATCTCTTCAAAAGAGGTATCCACAAGGGATTCAAAGAAAATATCTGCACAGGGCTTCAGTCCGCCTCGGGGTGGCTTATCATTTTCTGAAAACTCATACTGCCCAGATGCCTTTTGAACCAGCTCACACTGTTTTCCCCCCTGGGCAATGTAGATGATCCCCGGTTTCAGGATTTCTCCATTTTCTACTTCCTTGACAGGGAGCGGACTTAGGTCATCCAGTCTCTTGGCAAGGGATGCTGTAAACCCTGCCGGCATATGCTGAACGATAACAACCGGCCATGCAAATCCCTTTGGAAAATAAGGTACCACTGACTGCAGTGCCTTCGGTCCTCCCGTGGAAGATGCAATCACTACCAGCTTTTCCCCTTTTTTCGCCGGTCTTGGCGGTTTTTTCTCAACCTTAACACTCATATGTTCTACTTTCTGAACTGGTCTCTGATATTCTTTATCCTGCTCTGTTCGGTAGCGTTTCAGACCACATGCTACATGAAGGGTACGAAGCAGTTTATTCTGGAACCCCTTAAACTCCAACCCCATGGAAACACCTGGTTTTTTCACAAAATCCATAGCTCCCAGAGAAAGAGCCTCGATGGTCTCATCCGCACTTTCACTGGCAACAGAACTCACAACAATAACCGGAATCCGAATCTGCCTCATATTCAAGGATTTCAAAAACTGAACACCATTCATCTTAGGCATCTGAATATCGACTACAATGGCATCATATTGTTTTCCCTGAGTCAGCCTTTCCATAGCATGCATGCCATTTGTCGCAGTATCTGCTACTGTCAACTTATCATCTGAATTTATTATATCAGAAATAACCCTTCTCATGAGTGCAGAGTCATCAATCACCAATACTTTTTTTTCCATACTCTTACTCCTTTCTCAATCGCTTTCTCTGCTCCTCAAACACATATTGGATTATAATATCCCGTTCCCGTTCATTCAGATACTCGAATGTTCCCCTTATCTCGTATATGCGCCTGTCTATCTCGGAGGTCTCACAGGATATCACTCTGAGCAGAAAATGAAGCGGCATATTCTTGTTCTTGAAAAAGAGATGTACAACAACCTCAATTATCGTTCCCGGTTCAAATTGATCCCTGCAGAGAAAATGTACACCGCCACCACTCAAGTCCGAAACGGTACCTTCATTCCATACAAATTCCATTGGATCAAGAGGTTCCACAATGCCTTCTTCTATCCTTTCTGAATCCAGCCACTGGTCAGCTAGCTGCTGCAGTACTTTCTGCTCCTCTGGTTCAAGCATTCTGTATTTTATATCCAGATCACAGCTCAGACGATAATAATTCCTTCTCTGATATTTCTTTATCTCGCTCAGTAAACGCATATCCATAACATGCATATTATTTTCTTTATATCGGTTCTCCACCCTTCCCCTGCACTGATACAGTCCTGTCTGGGTAAAGAAACATAATTGGTATTCATCCCCCACCTCCAAAGGGATGAGCCGGTTTTCAAAGATTGGCATAGAAAGTTTCGCCAGATTTATTTCATCAAAGTCCAACAACTGACTGCTGTATTTGTGTTCTGATAAAGCACGGCGTAATGCACTTGCTTCGTGAGTCAGTTCAATTCGGTCACCTATGGCTACAGGCATCTTCAATTTGATCGGTCTCCTTTCTATCCGCTTTTCATTCAACGGTTAAATTTCGTCTGCATCACACTGGAAAACAACTGCATAATACCAGACTTCTGTCCTGGTCTCTGCCCTTTGTTCTCCAATTTGTCTGCGATCTGGTTCAGTGACCGTGCCGTAACAGACCGGGGAGCCGCAAGAATAATAGGCTTCTGGCGTATCACAGCCCGGGACATATTGGAATCATATGGCACCCCACCAAGATATTGTATTTTTACATCCAAAAATTTATTAACAACAACGCCTATTTTCTTAAATAATTCACTGGCGTCGCCATACTCCCTCACCTGATTGGCGATCATCTTCACCACAGTCCGCCTTGGATCAAAAGAAGAACAGTGGTTCAATGTCTTCAACAGCGCATAAGCATCTGTAATGGAAGTTGGTTCCGGGGTCGTCACCAGCAGCACCTCTGAACTCGCAGCCACAAATTCCAGAACACTGCTGCCAATGCCAGCTCCTGTATCCACAATCACAACATCTGCCAGACGGTCCAGTTCCCCCAGTTTATGTACCAGCATAAAAACCTGCTCCCTGGTGAGGTTTGACATCTCCTCAATGCCCGACCCTCCAGAGATAAAGCCCACATTTTCGGGACCATAGGTTATGATATCTTTTATGCTTTTACCATGAAACATAAGATCAGCCAGATTATAACTGGGATGTATACCCAGCATGATCTCAACATTCGCCAGTCCGAAGTCAGCATCCAGTACTACTACACGCCTGCCCCGCTGGCTCAGGGCGATGGCAAGATTCACAGAAATACTGGATTTTCCCACACCGCCCTTACCGGAAGTGACCGTGATCACCCTGGCGTCCTGACTCACTGGCTGTCTGGTCCGCTGGGTATCCTTCTTTTTTATTATATTCCGTAATCCCTCTGCCTGATCCATTTTACACCGTCCTATCTATTCTATCCGTTTTTGGCATTGCCGCCCAATAGCTGCTTTGCCACTTTCTGCGGATTTACTTCACTGATATCATCCGGAACATTTTGTCCCGTCGTTACATAAGACAGGGGACATTTTGTCTTAACATGTATATTCAGCATCGCTCCTGCCGACGAAGTCTCATCCAGCTTGGTAAATATCACGCTATAATCTGTCAGGCCAGCGTACACCTCCGCAATCTCCAGCAGATCACTATATTTCGTCCCGGCATTCAGAACAAGAAAGACCTGCCGGTCTCCAATAGGCACTTGCTCGATCAAAGTCCTGATATCCTCTATCTGTTCTTTATTTTTATGGGAGCGTCCGGCTGTATCTACGAGACAATACTCATATTCCTGCATATCCTCTACAATCTCTGCCAGTTCTGTAGGATTATATATAACTTTTAATGGAACAGATAAAATATTAGCATATGTTTTTAGCTGTTCCACTGCCGCAATACGGTATGTGTCTGCAGTAATCAGGGCAATATCCGCTTCCTTCCCCAGCTTCAGCCTTGATGCGATCTTAGCAATGGTAGTCGTTTTCCCCACACCGGTAGAACCAAGAAAAAATATAAACTTGGTCCGGGCATCTTTTTTCACTTCTTCCACAGGATAGGTCTGCCCCATCATCAAAATCAGTTTCTGGTATACACTGGCCAGGATCTGATCCAATGATGCATTCAGCGGGAGAGAACGGTTGATCTCATCCATAACCTGGCCAGCAATCTCTTCCTCTACCTCATTCTGGATCAGTTGCTTGCGGATCAGTTCCTTACAGGTAACTGTTCTCTCATCTTCCTGCTCCTCTGGCGGCACATTCACTGTCTTAACAGGCTCCTCTGACGGTTCCGGCGCATCCGGATATACAGGAATGTCCCTGTTCCCATAACCTGTATTCATCTGCTGTTCCAGAAGCATCTCAAGTTTCTTTAGTTTATCCTGAATGCTCTGTTCATCCTCCTCCTTATCTGGCATAGGCGGCATGGGAAACTGTACTGCCGGAATTGTGTCAGCGCTTTCCTTTGCACTGCCCGCTGTTTTTCCCGTCTCAGCATAGGAAACCTCTTCTTCCAGAGCGGCTGTCACTTCTACTTTACTGCGGACAAAAAGCTTTGCCAGCCCCCTTGGGCGGACTTTCTTAATATTCATCACGACTGCGTTACTGCCCAGTTCCTGTTTTGCCATCTCAATGGCTTCTTTCTCTGTATTCGCCAAAAACTTTTTAATAATCATTCAACGGTCACCATCCCAACTGATTGCAGTTCCACATCAGAATCAATCTCATTATATGATAAAACATGCAGGTTCCTAAACTGCTCAACGGTCAATTTCTTAAAGTACATACGGACAATCGGTGAAGTAATGATGATCGGAGTTCTTCCAAGTTCTTCCAGTTTATCCGTCTCCTCTTTTAATGAGGTTAAGAGACGCTGTGCATAATCCGGATCAAGGGCAAGGTAAGACCCCTGCTCTGTCTGCTTCACAGCATTCATGATCTCCTGCTCCGCTTTGGGATCCAGCGTCACAACATTGGTTGGCTCTGAACTGAAGAAATACTGGTTCGATATCGCCCTCTTTAGATTCTGCCTTACATATTCTGTCAGTATATCCGTATCATGCGTTGTTGATGCATAGTCAGCAAGAGTTTCAAAAATCGTGACCAGATCACGGATGGATATTCCCTCAAAAAGAAGATTCTGAAGAACCTTCTGTATCTCACCGACACTGAGGAGTTTAGGAACAAGTTCTCCAATCAGTGTCTGGTTTGCATCCTTAACATTATCAATAAGATTCTGAACATCCTGTCTGGTGAGCAGTTCATCCAGATGAGACCGTATAATCTCAGTCAGGTGGGTTGCTATGATGGAAGGCGGATCCACGACAGTATATCCAAGGGATTCTGCCCTCTCCCTCTGGCTCTCAGTGATCCACAATGCCGGCAAATGGTAGGATGGCTCAAATGTCGGAATACCGGAGATCTCCTCCTCTACATAACCTGGATTCATCGCCATATAGTGGTCAAAAAGAATCTCTCCCTCACTGACAGGGACACCCTTGATCTTAATGAGATACTGGTTCGGGTTCAACTGAATGTTATCACGCAGACGGATCATAGGGACAACACAGCCAAGTTCCAGGGCAATCTGTCTTCGTATCATAACCACACGGTCTAACAGGTCGCCGCCCTGGTTTACATCTGCAAGAGGGATAATACCGTATCCAAATTCCAGTTCGATGGAATCCACCTGCAGCAGGGAACTGACATTCTCCGGGCGGCGGATCTCTTCTGCTGATTCCTCATCTTCAGAGACTGCTTCATCTGTCTCTGCCATCTCCAGCTCATTTTTCATCATACGGCCTGTAATGAGGAAGAGAATACCATATCCTGAAAAAATAACCGGATTCAGCGGGGTAAACAGTCCCAGGCCGATCACAGCAGAACCAACAATATACAATACTTTCGGTGTAGAGAACAACTGTCTCTGCAGTACATTTCCCACATCAGCATCCTTTGACCCCTTCGTTACCAGGATACCAGTGGAAAGAGAGATCATCAGGGATGGGATCTGGCTTACCAGTCCATCACCAATCGTAAGGATCGAATAGGTCTGTATCGCTGTCTCAAAATCCATGCCATTCATCAGTACTCCCAGTGCAATACCACCAACAAAGTTCAGTACGGTAATAATCAGGCCGGCGGTAGCATCTCCCTTTACATACTTTGTTGCACCGTCCATAGAACCAAAGAATGCAGATTCCTCTTGTATCTTCTCTCTTCGTTCTTTCGCCTCCTCATCAGTGATCGCTCCTGTATTAAGGTCGGCATCGATCGCCATCTGCTTACCAGGCATAGCATCCAGTGTGAATCGTGCTGTTACTTCGGATACACGTTCCGAACCTTTATTAATCACAACCAACTGCATGATGATCAGAACAAAGAACACGATAGCACCAACAATCAGATTACCGCCACCGACGAAATTACCAAATGTCTCAACGACATTACCAGCTTCTCCACTGAGAAGAATATTTCTTGTGGAACTGACATTCAAAGAAAGCCGGAACAATGTCATGATCAGCAATAATGTTGGAAAGCTGGACATATCTAATGGTTCCTTTGAGAACAAAGCAGTAAACAGAATGATCATAGAAAGTACTATGTTTAAACCAAAAAACAGATCCAGCAGCAACAGAGGTACCGGAATAATCAGACATAAAATCGGCACTAATATAAATACACCCAGTGCGATGTCCTGTTTCCTCATTTCCGATTCCTCCTTTCTTTTATTAATATATTATAAATTTATTTATAAATTTTCTCCTAACTTACCTTTCCCTGCCGTTCATACACATAGGCAAGGATTTCTGCCACCATCTGATACAATTCAGGTGGTATCTGGTCCCCCAGTTCTACATTATGGTACAACATACGTGCCAGGGGTTTATTTTCAACGATCTCAATACGGTTTTCCCTTGCTGTCTCTTTAATCTTCTCAGCAAGAAAATCAGCTCCTTTCGCAATGACAACCGGGGCATCTGCTGCATCCTTATCATATTTCAGTGCTACTGCCAGATGCGTCGGGTTTGTGATAACGACATCCGCCTCTGGTAATGCCTGCATCATACGGCGGCGGGACGCCTCCATCATCTTACGCCGGATACGGCTTTTGATCTGTGGATTACCTTCGGCATTCTTATATTCTTCTTTTACCTCAAACTTACTCATCTTCATATCTGTCTTAAATTTATGTCTCTGATACATCAGATCAGCAAAAGCAAGAACTAAAAATACCGCAGCGATCTTAAATGAGACATTCAAAATAGTATCTACAATCAACGTAACAGCATTCCATAAATCAAGCTGGTAAATATTCAGTATCAATCCCCACTCATCCCGAAGAGAGGAATATACTACATAAAAAAGCACGCCAAGCTTAAGGATGGCCTTCAGCAGCTCCACCAGTTTATTCACTGAGAAGAAACGCTTAAATCCACTGATCGGATTGAGCTTAGACAATTTCGGTTTCATCGGCTTAAAGGTAACTTTCCATTTCACCTGTACCACATTGACTACAAACGCCCCCAATACCCCTAATGCAAATATAGGAAGAACGATCAGCAGAATCTCTCCCAGACCATGCCGCAGAAGAGACATAGACCTTGCTATAGTAAAATCTTCTGTAGCATAATCACTGATATTATTATAAGTAAATGTAAACAGTGTACGGATCCGGTCAAGCATATAGCCGCCGAATATCTTAAGACAGACAAACAGGATGATGAGCAGCACCGCTGTATTAAGATCATGACTCTTCGCCACCTGTCCCTCTTCTCTTGCCTTCCTTAATTTTTTGGGGGTGGCAGGCTCTGTCTTTTCTCCCCCTTCGCCATCTTTGGCAAAGAACTGGAGATTATATTCTAAAATCATCGTATCACCTTAATTCGTCACATCTATGGCGCAAAAATTGTTATAATCTGGCTTGATACATCTTTCATCTTATCAAAGATAAAATCAGATACAGTAGGCAGTGTCTGAACCAGTAAAAGCAGCACAACCATGCCTACGATAAGCTTAATCTGAATACCCACCACAAACATATTCATCTGTGGGGCTGCCTTCGCTAACACACCCAATATCACATTGATCAGGAGCATGCAGCAAAACACAGGCAGTACGATCCGCAGTGCAATGACAAAATACTCTGCCATAAAATCTACCATAATGTCTTTCAGCCCAAGGCGGAACACCGTCTGTCCCACATTGAAATACTGAAAGGATTCCATAATGGAACGAATGACATAATAATGCATGTTTGTAACAACAAGCAATAATAAAACAAAATAATTGTAAATATTACCTGTTACTGTGATCTGCATATTGGAAGACGGATCGAACATGGTAGCCATAGACAATCCCATCTCCATATCCATTACATGCCCTGCGAAATGCACAATATAAAAACACAGATTACATAAAAATCCCAGGATGGCTCCTACCAAAAATTCTTTCAGAACTAAAATTGAAAAACCAATCACGCCAGAGTAAGATACTGTTACCACTGGTATCGTCTGGATCACCAGAATAGAAAGCATAATACTGATGCCAGCCTTCATCTGTGGTGAAACAGCCTGATGGCTGAAAAAAGGGGCTGTAAAAACAAATCCTGACACCCGGACAAGCACCATCAGGTAGAACTCCATATTTTGGATCGTAAATGTCATCATCAGCCTCCTGCATATACGGAGAATTTATTACAGAGTTCTTCCAAAAACTCCACACAATTATTCATGATCCAGGAGCCACACAATAGAATGGTTAAAAATATCGCAATCAATTTTGGCACAAATGTCAGCGTCTGTTCCTGAATCGACGTAACAGTCTGAAAAATACTTATGATCAGGCCTACGATCAGCGAAACAAGAAGAAGCGGCATTGCGCACTTAAAAATAGTCCAGATCATATCCTGTGCAATATCCAGTACTTCTGCATCTGTCAATGCTTATCCCCCCTGTCAGTAAAATGTCTTTATAAGCTGGCCAACTACCAGATTCCATCCATCTGCCAGAACAAATAGCAGGATCTTAAAGGGCATGGATATCGTTGTAGGCGGCAGCATCATCATACCCATGGACATCAGCGTGGATGCCACCACCATATCAATCACTATGAATGGCAGATAAATCAGAAATCCAATAATAAACGCCGTACGCAGTTCACTGATCATAAATGCCGGAATCAATACTGTTGTCGGTATCTCATTTTCATTGGACACCTCCACGTCTTCGCTCTGCTTTGATAATTCAAGGAAGAGACGGATATCCTTGCGGTTCGTCTGCTGGAACATAAATGTCCTCAATGGCTTAAGCCCCGCATTCAGTGCCTCTTCCTGTGTCATCTCGCCTGCTTCAAACGGCTGGATGCAGTCTGTATTGATCTGTGTAATAACAGGTGACATAATGAATAATGTCAAAAACAGCGCCAGACCAACCAGAACCTGATTTGGCGGCGTTGTCTGCGTACCTAATGCTGCACGCACAAAATGAAGCACCACGACAATCCTTGTAAAGGAGGTCACCATAATTACAATAAATGGTGCAATTGACAATACAGTCAGTACAAGAACCATCTTCATGCTTGCTGATAAACTTGAGCTTCCTGCGTTAGAAGTGATATTCAGTTCAAAATCTTCCGGAGAATCTGGATCCTGCACCTCTCCAGCTGTACTGCCCTCAATCTCATCTGTATTTGCATCTGACCTTACAGGAGCTGCATATACCTTTGTACTACAAAAAAAGGTTAATACACACAGTAAGACCAACAGAATACCAAAACGAAATGAATGAGAATGTCCTTTCTTCTGTATCTCCATAAATACCAACCTTTTCTATTTTTCTTTTTTCTGTCTTTTATCCAGACGGTTCAGTATATCCCGGAAAGGAAGCACAGTAACTTCCTTGTCCTTCTTCGTTAGATCCAGTTGTTCTTCATCCAGGGCAGCAAGGAAAGTAATATTATCCTTCGTCACTGCAATGGAATAATACCTGTCACCCAACTGGATGATCTGGATATACTTATTCTGCGCTATCTTGAAAGTCTCAATCACTTTTATATTATTTGACTGTGTCTGTACCACACCAGACTTACCAATCCATTTCGTCACATAATAAGTCGCTGCCAGCACAAATATAAACACAATCAGTACTGCTATAAGTTCGAGAACATTCTGCCAGTGCATACTTAACCAACAGCTTTCTTCACTGCTTCCAGAACGCGGTCTGCCTGAAATGGTTTAACAATGAAATCCTTTGCCCCTGACTGGATTGATTCGATAACCATTGCCTGCTGACCCATAGCAGAACACATGATCACAGTAGCTCCGGCGTCTGATTCCTTAATTTTCTTCAATGCCTGAATACCATCCATCTCTGGCATTGTAATATCCATCATAACGAGATCCGGCTTGGTCTCGAGATACTTTTCAACCGCCTTCTGACCATTCTCTGCTTCCCCTACCACTTCGTAGCCATTTTTAGTAAGGATATCCTTGATCATAACCCTCATAAATGCTGCGTCGTCGCAAATCAAAACACTTTTTGCCATTGTTCGTTCTCCTCCATTACTTATTCTTTGATTATTTCAGTTACCCGAATACCAAAACTTTCCTCAATTACTACAACTTCACCTTTTGCAACAAATTTACCATTGACAAGGACATCTACCGGTTCCCCGGCAAGTTTATCCAACTCAATAATGGTTCCCGGCGAAAAATCCAGAATCTCCTTGATCGACTTACTGGTTCGGCCAAGTTCCACAGTAACCTCTAACGGTACATCCATAATAAGATCAATATTCTCAGGTGCGATCCCGCCAAGATCCTGTACTGGCATAAAGTTCTGGAACTGAGCTGGTTGTATATTGATATCCTGTGGCGGCATTGCATACATTGGCTGCATACCTGCCATAGGTTGTTGCTGTACTCCCATATTCATCTGCGGTGCTGCCATCTGTGGCTGCATCTCAGGCTGCGGAGCTGCCTGTGGCTGTACAGCAGGCATAGGCGCCGGAGCTGGTTCAGGAGCTGAAGTTTTCTCTTCCGAAGAAGCATCTGAACCCATCGCTGCCCCTCTGAACCGTTCATAGACACGGCGGGCAAACTGTATCGGATACAACTGCATGATCTGACTATCTACAAGATCTCCTACTTCCATCTTAAATGAAACCTGCACAAAAGTCTGATCTCCCAGATCCTTGAACTCCTCCGGAAATTCTTCCCCAAAGTCAACTCTCGTGGCAGTCGGTGGACTAATGTCAACCATTTCATTAATCATGGATGACATAGAAGTAGATGCTGAACCCATCATCTGGTTCATTGCCTCACATATGGCACTAAGATGCAATTCACCCAATTCAGCATCCAGATTTGTACCATCGCCACCCATCATCAGGTCCGTAATAACTTTTACATCCCGTTCATTCAGAATCAGCATATTCCTTCCTTCCAGGCCAACCCTGTATGAAATGTAGATAAATACACATGGGGTAACCTGACGTTCTGCCAATTCTTCCATTGTCGTATAACTAACTGTCGGTGTTGTAATGTCGACACGATTATTTACCAAAACAGAAAGAGTAGTAGCTGCAGTCCCCATACTGATATTGGCGATCTCTCCTAAAGCATCACTTTCTTCAAGAGTCAGCATATCCGCGGAATTCGCACTTGCTGCATCTTCGGTTCCGCTTCCTGTATCCGCACCGCCTAACAAAGCATTAATCTCTTCCTGCGATAACATCCCGTCCATTGCATTACTCCTCTCTAAATATTGTTTTTATTTTTACTGCATAGGAATCCTCATGGGCTCCCGGAATAGCAGAAAATTTCTTGATATTCCCCACATAAACATCCAGTTCATCTTCAATTCTGGTATTTACTTTGATTATATCCCCTGGCTGCAAATGAATAAAATCATTTACCGAAATCGCACTCTTGCCCATAATGGCACGAACCGGGATCTTTGCTTTTTGGATAGAATCTTCCATAAGTTCTCTATAGACACTGTCATCCTTCACCTGCACCGAAGAATACCAGTACTTCGTGTTTACCTTGTCAATGACAGGTTCCAAAACAGCATATGGGATACAGACATTCATCAATCCCTCAACATTACCTATCTTTATGCTCATAGTCACAATGGAAGTCATCTCACTTGGTGTCACAAACTGGGCAAACTGCGAATTTGTCTCAACCCTCTCCAACATTGGTTCCAGATTCTCCACAACACTCTCCCATGGATCAATCAGAAGATTGATGCAGATTACCATGATCCTCTCAATAATCGTCAGCTCAATCTCTGTAAACTCACGGTTCTTATCTAAGGGCTGTCCCTCACCGCCCATCATGCGGTCAACTATGGCATAACCAAGCCCTGTCGCAAGTTCCATGATCACATTTCCCTCCAGAGGTGCAAAGTTTACCACCCCCAGCAGAACCGGATTGGAAAGGGAATTCGAAAATTCCTGATATGTGGCAGCTTCTGAGTGCATCACCTCTACCTGAACATTCTTCCTAAGATGTACCTGAAGATTAGTTGCTAGCAGTCTGGCATAGTGTTCAAATATAAACACCAGAGTGCGCAAGTGTTCTTTTGAGAACTTGGATGGTCTTGCAAAATCATAATCCTTTACCGGCCGCTCTTCCGTATTATCCGTCTCTGCAGGATCAAATTCACCATTGCTGAGCTGCGACAACAGATTATCAATCTCATTTTGCGATAACACATCGCTCATACCAATCTCACCTCACTACTCTGTCGTTTCTCTTTATGCAACCATCTTTTTCTATCATAACACATTTTTCAGATAACATAAAGAGTTTTTTTACTTTAACAAAATCAGGAAACCAAATATCCTGGCAGAGAAAGATCTACAATACTCTTTGTATCATATCTCTCCTGAAGTTTCTTGACCGCCTCTTCTTTTATAGCCGGCTGCGAGATCGTAGAAGCAGTGTAAGAGCTAATGGTCTCCTTGACGATATCCTCCACATAGACAGAATTCGCCTCCATCAGCGCCTTAACATCTGAATAACCATCCTCTTCCTTGTTAAAAGAAACCACAATGCCACTTATTACAGCATAATGATTGGTATCATCCCCAGCGTCCTTCTGCAGATTGATATTCACATTGGTCTCATATGTAACCGTAAATGTGTCCATATCCTTGATCGGAGTTAATTCCTCCCCTTTATTTTTGGATTCGATCTCCAGATCCACTACTGATGCCACCTTATCAATTAGATTGCTGGTCTTATTCATCGCTGGCATAACTGTGAAAATAAGAACTGCTGTCAAGATCAGATTGATAATAGATGCTGCCATAATGACAATGGTCAATATGTTTTTCTTCATGAAAAAAATCCCCCTTACTTAGTGTCTTTTTTATTATCTGTATAGATCTTTAATTCAACCCGGCGGTTCTGCGCCCTTCCTTTTGCTGTCGCATTGGAGGCAACCGGATAATACTCACCAAGTCCGCTCGCTTCCAAAGAAGCCGGTTTCAATTTCTTTTTATCCACCAGATACTCCAGTACCTCTGTCGCCCTGGCGGTGGACAGCCACCGGTTACTGCGGTATCTTCCTCCTGAGATCGGCACATCATCTGTGTGTCCTTCAATCTTTATCATATGGTCATCATACATCTTCAGGATATCACCAACCTTGTTCAACAGGGTCTTCGCTGAACTTTTCAGCATTTCCGATCCGGAATCGAAAAGGATTCCGCCATTGAGGGAGATCTGCACATATTGATTATTCTTGTCTGTATTGATGGTGATCTCATCCTCTATATTGCTTTTTTTGGCAGCCTCTACCACTTCTTTATAGACAGCGTCATTCCGCTCCTTCTGCTGTGCCGCCATTTTCTCTTCTACTTTCTTTTCTGTGTTCTCATCGATCGGCTGGGTACCCTGTTCCGCAGTCTGATTTGAATTTTCATCCGGACTATCTGAGGAACCTGATGTAGCAAACTCATTAAAATATTGCGAAATCGCAACTGGCTGCTGTGTCCCTACCGTGACAAAGGCCCCTTCTCCGATGGAATTCCCTCCGCCATCAAAGATATTGATCCTCTCAGACATGGATGTAACGATCTGCTCATACTTATCTGCATCCACTGTTGACATCGAAAAAAGCAATACGAAGAAACAGAGCAACAGATTCATCAGGTCGGCAAAGGTATTGATCCAGCCGCCTTCTATCCCTTTTTCTTCTTCCCGTTTCTTCCGGGCCATTAAGCGTCACCACCTTGTTTTGAATCACCCTCGCCGCCAAGTACCTCATTGCGCACTGCAGGAGCAAGGAAGGATTTCAGCTTCTCTTCTATTACACGTGGGTTCTCACCTGCCTGTATGGAAAGGATTCCCTCACATATTACCTCTTTGTTCATGATCTCCTTCTGGTTCTTTGCACGCAGCTTGGTAGCGATAGGAATACTGAGCCAGTTAGCGATCAGGGAACCATACAATGTAGTGATCAGAGCTACCGCCATGTTTGGTCCGATGGAACTCGGATCATCCAGAAGCTTAAGCATGTTGATCAGACCGATCAGTGTACCAATCATTCCCCATGCAGGACCCATGGCTGCCAGCGCATCCCAGAAATTACAGACCTTATTATGCCGCTGTTCAATACAGTTAAGCTCTGTCTCAAGGATACTGGACACCAACTCCTGATCTGTACCATCCACGATCAGCATGATACCCTTTTTCAGAAATTCATCATCAATCCCCTCGGCTGCTTCTTCCAACTGCAGAAGGCCTTCCTTTCTGGCAACGTTTGCCAGATCAATGATTTTATGTATGACATCTCCCTCTGAACTCTCGGACACCTTAGTGGTGAGCAGAAATGATTTCAGCTTCGCCACAAAATCCCCGATATTTTCTGACATGGTCATCATACACATCAGACATCCCACGATAACGATAAGGAAGGATGGGAAGTCCCAGAAGTTCCCCAGGGCGGCAAAACCCTGATCACCGGACACGATACCATACACAACGGCTCCTGCACAGCCTACAATACCTATAATTGTTGCAATATCCACAATGACACCACCTTACAAATTACAATTTATTTCTTTCTTAAACAATTTTACTAAATTTTTTACGTCTTGTCTACTTTCTTTTACAATTATTTTTTTTCCGGTGGTCAAAGTGATCACCGTATCTGGTGTTTCTTCCACAGTTTCAATCAGATCATTATTAATTGTCAGTACAGTTCCATTCACCCTTGTCACATCAATCATATACTCTCTCTCTTTCCAGTTTTCTTTCTTTTTTGCCCTTTTTCTTATATGAAATCCCTCTCATTATTACGAAAGCAGTCGGAATGGGTGACAATAAGCCACCCATTCCATATCTGCATTTTTCATGCTGTATACTTTTTAATTACCGTTTCAGGTTTACCAGTTCTTCCAACATAGAATCCGATGTCGTAATAATACGGGAGTTCGCCTGGAATCCTCTCTGTGTCGTGATCATATTGGTAAATTCTGTCGCCAGATCCACATCTGACATCTCCAGTGCACCAACTGCAAGCTTACCGACTTCAGAAACATCTACTCCGACTCCATCGAAATCACCAGAGTTCAACGTGGTAGCATACATACTGTTACCCACTGACTCCAGACCAGATGGGTTCGCAAAAGTAGCTACTGCGATCTGTCCCAGCAGCTTCTTATCACCATTGGTATATACACCATAGATCTTGCCGTCTGTCTGCACAGTAAATCCATCCAGCGAGCCTGCTGCGTTACCGGCACCAGTATTACCATTATCTGAGTCACCACGCAGAGGCTTTACATTACAGCGCCCATCACTGGCGTACATTGTCAGCTTGCCGAAATTAACATCTACACCATTTGCCGGAAATGATTTTGTCCGGCCATCATTCGTCAGTGAGAGATTCAGTATTCCCGGTGCCGCTTCATCGTCAGCTCCCGTTCCGCCGCCAGCTCCACCACCTCCACCAGCTCCGCCGCTTTCAGAGACAGCCTGGAAAAGACCTGTATTGGCATCAAAAGTAAGCTGCGGCCATGCCTTATCTGGTATAGTAACTTCCCCAGTATCCGGATCTACCTCACATTCTGATGCCTTAATTTCAGCACCGCCGAAATTAATTGTGAAATCCTGACCATCACCATCTAATTTCGCCCATTTCCCATTCTCATCTAATGTACGCAGGATTGATTTTCCATCTGGTCCCATAATATTGTTAATGGAAATGTTAAATACATTTGTTATATTATCATCATTCTTATTCAGCCTGAGCTTCGCTGTATACATCTGTCCCAGATTGTCAAAGAAGCTTACATCCATGGCATATCCATTTCCATCCTTTGCCAACTGTGTATCTGTATTATCCACATTTCCACTCATGGTGATGGCTGTGGTAGGATTTGGGGCTGAATATTTGTTCTCTGCCCCCATCAGGTTCAGGGTATCTACCGTATCCTTTCGGATCTCACCATTCTCGTCCACGCGCCATCCAAGGACAGAAGCGCCATTGGTATGGCACATCAGGGTACCATTGGCATCCACATCCAGAAGACCGGATTTTGTAAAGTAAGTGTTCCCATTGCTCCTTACAATAAAGAAAGCATCGCCCTGGATCATAACGTCCATGCCGCGGTCAGTACGCTGTGTGGAGCCGCTTCCGCTGAGGTCTACCGTGATAGCTGCCACATTGGCACCAAGACCGATCTGCATGGCATTCGTACCAGCTGCCCCGGTATTGGCATTCGGCCCGGACGCATTCTGTGTCGTCTGATAGAACACATCGGTGAAGTTTACTGAACTTGCACGGAATCCAACCGTATTTACGTTGGAAATATTATTACCAATTACGTCCATCTTTGTCTGATGGACTCTCAATCCGGAAATACCGGAAAACAATGATCGCATCATAGTGATTCACCCTCCAATTCCTTTCTGGCACTTTCTCTGTCAGTCAAAAGTGCCCATGCTTCCTGTAAAGGGCCAGCATGTCTTGTTGTCAGTTGATTATCGCTCCATCGATATTAGTAAAAACAGCGTGGTCCACATCATTCACAGCCGTGATCACAGTGTTGTTCTTCACGTTCACGATAAACGCCAGATTATCCACCATCACAAGAGATTCATTCATTCCCTTCTCCCTTGCCTGGCTCGCCGCGTGGGAAAGCCTCGCTTTCTGGTCCTCCGACATATCGATATTCCGTGTCTCCAACCGCTGTGCGGCATGTTTGGAAAACCTGACCTGCCCGGCAGTGTCTGCCAGTATCTGGCCAAAAGACTTTGCTGCATCCGCATCCTTGCTTCCCGCCACAGTAGACGGACGGGTCTGTAACCGGTTCCGGATCTGCTCAATGGATGCAAATTTCTGTTCTACATTCATATCGCCACATCCTTCCTGTTACTCATTTTCTGTCTTATTGCTTTCGTCTGTCTCATTCCCTGTGGTGTCACCATCTTCTTTGCCAGCTGTATCACCAGAATGATCCACTGCGGTTTTTACAACTACCTTTACTTGGTCAGTCACAACTGTCTTGTATGGATCATCAAAATAGAATCCCAGCGTATAAGTACCCGGTGTTACATCCTTAAATGCCTCTGGTGAGATCCTAAGAACACCATCATCATATGACATATGCTCAGAATCAATGTACTTGCCATTGAGCATCACTGCCACGCTGGCTGCCTCATATCCATTGCTGCCAAGATCCAGTTCTACATTAATCATGGATGGCTTCGACTTATCAAACTCAAAATACTGCTCTTTTACTGACGGCAGATACTCTTTCACGGCATAATAGGAATCCATTACCTGTACCAGATCATCAATGGAATAGGTCTTCCCATCAATAAGCAGTTCGGCATTCCCATTCTGCATCTTCACTGCATCCACAATTCCCCGCACTTCTGTTGTCTTACCGACAGAATCTGTACTGCTTACCACAACGTCTTTTCCTACCAGGCTGTACGCGGATGTATTTGTCAGTGTCGCGCTCATATTCTGCATCTGCTCCAGTGACGAGAATTGCGCCAACTGGGCGATAAAATCCTGATCTGACTGTGGGTTCAGCGGATCCTGATTCGATAGCTGTGTCACAAGAAGCTTGAGGAATGCCTCTTTACCAAGTTCTGAGGATCCTCTTGTCTCGAATTTTTTCTCTGTTTTTAAACCCTCCAGATCATCCAGTTTAGTAGTCAGATCGGTATTCGTTACTCCTGCCATAATTTCCTCCTTTCCTTTCTATGCTGTATAATCAACTACACTGTTACTATCTCTTCTCTCTGCTCTTACGCCTTCTGTTCCTGTCTCTTCTGCCATATCGTCTTCCATGCCGTCATCAGAACGGAACCTGCGGCGCTTCGTGCTGCCATTCTGCTGGTCCTGCTGTGTCTGGCGGTTCTCCTGGTTCAGACCAAATTCAGAGACGGTTACTTCAACTGCATCCACCTTCAGGCCCTGTTCAGCAAAGGTCTCTTTCAGCGTCATAAGCTGGCTCTCCAGTGCTTCTTTCGCCATGAGGTTCTCGACGATCAGTGTCGCTTTCGCAGCTCCGGCAGCCGCTGATACCTGAATATTGACCCTGCCAAGGCTCTCCGGATGAAGCATCAGCTCCATACTTGTTGTCTCCGGCATCACGCGTATCTTTACCTGCTCTACTACCTGATCCACAATATGTGTCATAAGCTGTCCTGCAGATGGTGTCTCTTTCCCGGCAGACGATTCGTAGGCTTCAGCAAGACGCTCTGTAAAAAGATTTGCCGCTGCATTATCATTCTGCATCATGGGCTCTTCTCTGTGCCTCCCAGCAAAATTACCGGTCTGGGCACCGCTGTTCCCACTCTTTGCCTCTTCCACGATCACTTCAAATCCCGGATTCTGGTTTTCTGCCATCATTCCCGGCATCTGTTCCTGACCGTTTCCGGTATCCTCCATCGTCTCAGAAAATGCCATCAACTGAAGTGCATCATCCACCTGATCTGCCAATGTGGTAAGTACAGAAGGATCCAGATCCCCCAGCTCTTCCACAGAAACTCCTAATGCTTCTGACAGAATCTGTGCAAACTTTTGATTCAGCGCCGACAGTTCTTCTACCAGCTTGTCATTGGTGAGAAAGGCTGCCTTGTCTGTAATGCCATGGATATTCATTACCAGATCTTGTAATGCCATAGACTCATTTCCTTCGCCAAATGAACCTATCAATTCCCTCAGATTCATACCTGTCTGCTGCATCATATCCTGCAGGATATTGATGTCCATGCCCAATACTTCCTGAAACATGGCGGCCATCTGATAGGCAACGTTCTCTGGTTCTATTGTCTCCTCTACTGTATTCTGCGGACGGACTGCCGGACTCTTTGCCTCTGGATTCTTTGTCTGAACGGCAGATTCTTTCTGTAATGATACAGCATTTTCTGCCCTGCTTTCAGTTCTGGTATCCAATGATTGGTCCGATTTATCTGCTTTGTTGTCTCTCTGCTGTGATGCCGAAACCTTAGATGCCCTTTCTGTCATAAAACTGTCAAAACCCGCATCGCCTGACTTTGAACCTCTTGCTGCCACCTGGCCTGAGACCTTCGATGTCACTATGGATATTCCCTGTGTTGTCATTCGTTTCCCTCCTTTCTTCTTTTAAATCTTCTACGGATTATATATCGGCAGCCCACATTCATTTCTTAAGGAACTATTCTACGTTCCTTTGTTGCCTGACAACACCCATTCAGGGTTTCTTCATGGATGTCATCTTCGTTGTAACCTGTGCTGCCACTGTCGGCTTCATCGCCTGCAGGATCGCCGCACTTTTCGAAGTCTGCATGCTATCCAGGATAGCTGCCACCAGATTCAGGTCATTCGACATCTCTTCCAGAATCGCCGCTGCACTCTCTGGCGTCATTCTTCCATATGTCTCTGCCTGATCCTTAATTTCCTGTGAATATTCAAAATTTCTGACTACTTCGCGGTAAATATCCTCTGCATTATCCGGATTTATCTCTTCATAATATTTCTTATATTCCTCTGTATCCGGTGCTTTACTGTTATAGACAACATTTTCATCAAATTCTTTTATCCGGCGGTTAAGCTGCGCCTGATTTTCTTCATATTTCTTCAACCGATTGATCTCTGCCTGCAATTCCTCAATCTCACTGCTATTTGCGCTGTCTGAACTGCTTGTCGCTGCCAGCTGGCTCTCCAGTTCTTTGATCCTGGCATTTGCTTCCGTCAGATTATCATATTCCTTCGTCTCCTGATCTTCCCCGCCCTCTACTTCCGGCAGGATCCAGTTCAGCACAGGAACATCCTTAAGTACAGGATAGAGAACATCACTTCCAAAATTGCCCACATTCAGCTTTACCAGCACACCGAAGATTCCGAGCCATATGATAATAATGACCAGAACGATCAGGACAGTCACGATTTTACTGCCTGTACTTTCTTCTTCATTCAGTTCATGTGTCTCTGCCTTTTTATCTTTCTTTGCCATATTCATCCATCCTTTCCTGTATTATGCTTCTTTTATAGCAACGCCAAAGCGATAACTTACCAGTTCATCTACTTCTTTCTGTTCTTTTCTGTTTTCTTCCAGCTTAAATTCCTCAAAAGCCCTTTCCCTGAGTTTCTCATAGGTCTTTCTTTCCTTCATCGCCTCATTCAGGCGCTGGCGGGCAACTTCCAGATCTTTCTGGCGCTGTATGACCACCAGTTCCTGCTGACGTACATATGTCCGCAGGATCTCAATGGCATTTTCCCGCCGCCGGATGCTTCGGACATCCAAAGAATCAGCAATCTCCAGCCGTAACTGCTCCTGAGCCTCTGCCAGTCTGTTCCTCAGGCGCTGAAGCTCCTCTTCCGCCTCCATAAGCCGCAGGTTTGCCTGACTGTAATTATTTTTCGCCTGCTCTTCCAGTTTTTCTTTCATATCCAGCAAATTCTGCATCGAAAATATAAACTTCGCCATATCTCAACCTCTATTCCGGTACACTCTCATCCCTGTCTTCGAAAATATCACTCATTTGGTCCACAATATCATCAAACAGAAATTTTTCACCTACTCCTTGCTGCAAAAAGGCATTGATGGTATCTATCTTCTCAATGGCAAAATCAATATGCTTATTGGAGCCTGCTTTATAAGCACCTATGTTGATCAGGTCTTCTGACTCACTGTAAGTCGCCAGCACATCTTTGATCTGCCCGGCCAATTTCTTATGTTCTTCCTCCGCCACAGAACTCATAACACGGGATATGCTTTGAAGTACATCAATGGCCGGATAGTGGTTATGCTGCGCCATGCTTCTTGACAGAACGATGTGCCCATCGAGAATACCTCTTGCCGTGTCCGAGATCGGCTCATTGAAATCATCACCATCCACCAACACGGCGTACAGACCGGTGATGGAGCCTTTGTCTGTATTCCCCGCCCGTTCAAGCAGTTTCGGCATTTCCGAATACACGCTGGGGGGATATCCCCTGGATACCGGCGGCTCGCCGGAAGCAAGCCCGATCTCTCTCTGTGCCATACAGAAACGTGTCAGGTTATCCATCATCAGAAGGACATCCTTTCCCTGGTCACGGAAATACTCTGCCAGCGCAGTCGCCGTCTTCGCTGCCTTACTGCGGATCAGCGCCGGCTTATCCGATGTTGCCACCACCACCACGGAACGTTTCATTCCTTCCGGTCCCAGATCCCGTTCAATAAACTCCCGCACCTCACGTCCGCGCTCTCCGATCAGGGCGATGACATTAATATCTGCTTTGGTATTCCGGGCAAACATACCCATCAGGGTACTCTTTCCCACACCACTCCCGGCAAAGATACCGATACGCTGCCCTTTCCCCACTGTGATCAGGCCATCCACTGCCTTCACCCCCAGTGGCAGGGCATCTTCGATCATCTGTCTGGTAAGCGGATCTGGCGCCGCCGCCTCAACAGAATACCAGGAACAGCCTTCTGGCAGTTCCTGATGATCGATCGGTTCTCCTGTACCGCCCAATGTTCGCCCCAACAAGTCTTCCGAGGCGGCAACCTGCAGAGGAGCACCCGTATTCTTCACCCAGCTCCCCAGGCTGACTCCCTCTACATCATCATAAGGCATCAAAAGAACCCTGTCATCACGGAAACCAACAACCTCCGCTTTGACAGGTTCTTCCCTTGTATCTGATTTTATCAGGCAAAGATCATTCAATTTAGCATCCGGACCGATGGACTCGATGGTCAGGCCTACTACCTTTGCCACTTTCCCAAGCTGGCTGACATAACTCCGTTCTGCCAGTTTCCCATATTTTTCAAAATTAACTGGAATCATGTTATCATTCCTTCAGTTATCACGCCCGTTCCTATGCTGTACCATTCTTACTGCTGAATCAGCATATGGAGCGTTGTAATCAGATTATCAAGCTGTGTCTGGAACCCACAGTCTATCATCTGTGTATCTGTCTCAATGATACACTCACTTTTTCCTATTCCCTTTTCTTCCTTTACGTCTATTGATACACCAGATCCCATATCTTTCTGTATCTCATCCAGATGATTCTCTACATGAAGCAGATTTTCAGACGCAACCCGTACTATATAATGGCTGGACGGTTTTGCATCCGCAATACCGCTTCGGATCAGATGCAGCAAAACATCTTTACTGTCCTCGAGAAGAACACCAGTGAGTTTCCTCACCAGGTCACACAAAATCTCCACATACTGTGTCTCCATCACAGATGCCATCTGTTTGTGTTCTTCTTCCAGCAGATGTTTCGCCTCTTCTATATCCGCCCGGACCTGTGTAAGTTCCTCTTCTGCCACAGCAAGCCCTTCTTCACGGCCCAGACGCTTTCCTTCTTCCATCGCTGCCTGACGCACTTCTTCTGCCCGCTGCTCCGCTTCTTCCTGTATCCGGACAGCTTGTTCCCTTGCCTCCGACAAAATCCATTCTGCCTGCTGCTCTGCCTCTTTTTTCTGTTCAGCCTCTTCCTTCTCTGCCTGTATGGAAGAAGAGTCCGGTGTTTCTTCTATATCCTCTCCCACGCCTTCCTCTTCCGGCACGATCACTCTGCTGCTCTTCTTCAGCGGAACAAAGGCATCCTTCTCTTCATAACTGATGATCTTCTTTTCTTTCCCCTGCATATTCACAAAGGGATATTTAATCAGATTAGACAATGATCTCGTCACCTCCGCCACGGGAAATGACAATTTCGGCAGAATCTTCCAGCCTGCGGATCACATTTACGATCTTCTGCTGTGCCTCTTCTACATCTTTCAGACGAACCGGACCCATGTATTCCATATCCTCCCGGATCATATCAGCAAGACGGGTAGACATATTGTTAAAGATGGCATTTTGAACATCTTCATTGGCATTCTTTAATGCCACCGCCAGTTCTCCATTCTCCACCTCACGCAGCACGCGCTGGATAGAACGGTCGTCCAGCATAAGGATATCTTCGAATACGAACATCTTCTTGCGGATCTCGTCGGCAAGTTCCGGTTCCTCGATCTCCAAATTTTCCATAATATGTTTCTCTGTTCCACGGTCTACTGTATTCAGCACTTCTACAACCGAATCCACACCACCGACGATCGTGTAGTCCTGGCTCACCAGTGAAGCAAGTTTCTGTTCCAAAATGTTTTCTACCTCTTTTACTACATCTGGCGATGTACGGTCCATTGTAGCAATACGCTTTGCCACATCCGTCTGTTTATCCGGAGTCAGCGCCCCTATGATTCCTGCTGCCTGCTGCGGTGACAGGTAAGAAAGGATCAGGGCTATCGTCTGCGGATGCTCATCCTGAATAAAGTTCAGGATCTGTGAAGCTTCTGTCTTCCGGATAAATTCAAATGGACGCACCTGCAGGGAGGCGGTCAGTTTGCCAAGAACTTCATTTGCCTTCTCCTGGCCAAGAGCCTTCTGCAATAGATCTTTCGCATAGCCGATACCGCCCTCTGCGATATACTGCTGGGCAAGACATACCTGATAAAATTCGTCCATGACCTTCTCTTTCTGGGCCGGCGATACACTGCGTGTATTGGCGATCTCCAGTGTCAACTGCTCAATCTCATCTTCTTTCAGATGTTTAAAGATAACCGCTGCCTTCTCTGGCCCCAGTGTAATGAGAAGTGTCGCTGCCTTCTGCAAGCCATCCAGTTCCGATGCACTACTACTTGCCATTTACATACCTCCCCAATCTTCGTTGATCCAGTTACGGAGCAGGAGCGCCACCGCTTCCGGATTTTCATCCACAAATTTCTCTATCATAACTCTTGTTTCTGATTTATCACCCATCTCAATCTCTTCCAGATTCTGTTTCTCTGATTCCTGAGTTGTCGCCAGAAGATCCTCCACTGATAATTCCGGCTCCATCTCTGTCACCTCTACCGGAGAAGTTCCTCTGATGATAACAAACACAAGGAGTCCAGCGATCAGTACTGTGAGCAGGATCATAAGGTAATTTGCCACATTGTCGCCGAAATTGCTTTCCTCCGCCGCTTCATAAACCGGTTTCTGCTTGATCTGGATCGTAATATTATTATTGGCAATACCTGTTGCTGCTGCCACTAACTGCACCAGCTCATCCGGAGTCTCGACATCTGTCACGGCGCTGTTCTGCGCCACATATTCTTCGAAAGAAATATCATTCAGCGCACCCTGCTCTTCCAGTGTCTCCTCTTTTACAATATTGTACTGTGTCAGCACAATGGCAATCGAAGATTCCTCCGGGATTACTGCTCCCACTTCATGTTTGATGTTTTCCACTGTCTCATTCGGCAGATAATTGTATTTATCAAGAGTCGTCTCTGTACTTGTCGTACCCTCTGACTGTATCATCGTATCTGTCAGGTCACCATTAGAATCTGTCCCTGGAGTACCTCCGGCACCAGAAGTCCCGGTAGATTTATAGTTATAAGAACTGGAATACAGTCCCTGATCCTGCCCTTCATTCGCAGTATAGGTCTTTCTCAGTTCTGTCACTTCATCCATATTAAAGCGGATATTAGCGCTGCCAATCTGAACGTCATCGTATCCTGCTTTCCGAAGCATGTCACTGACATTCTTGCCAAATTGGTTTCTCAGTTTATTGACATAATCTGTATTGCTTGTAATGGTCCCCCCCAGCGTATTATCTTCCTTCGCTCCATACAGGAGATTCCCTTTCGTATCCGTGATAATGATATTATCTGCCGTGGCATTGCCCACCGCATTTGTCAGGTAATAGGCAAGTGCTGTGGCAGTCTCTGGTTCCATCTCTGTATCGTTGGCAAGTTTCAAGGAAACACTGACTGACGTTTCCTTTTTCTCACTATAGATCGTTCCATCATCAATAGGACGATTGATGTACACAGTGGCATCCTCGACTCCATCAAATTCTTTCAGTCCCTGACGGATGGAAGCCTGCAGGGCAAGATTTGCCTTTGTCTGCCTCTGTTCTGAAGAATCTACCATACTATTATCCAATGCATCTTCCCAGGACATTCCCTCTTCAGAAGATACCTTATTTTTTCCCATGAGAAGAACCGCATTGGAGTACTGTGACTGTTCTACACTAAACACTGTACTTCCATTGCTGTTAGATTCCTTCTTATACTTGATCCCCTCACCTGTAAGTGCCTCATCAAACTCCGATGCCGTATCACCACTGAGAGTGACTAACTGTGTATACACAGGCCTGGTAAGAAAATACCCCAATAAGACCAAAGCAAAAAAGATCGCCAGCATCACACAGATGATGATAGTCTTTTGCTTTGACGTATATTTATTCCAAAATTCCAGGATCTTATCTTTGATTGCTATCAATTGGTCCATCATAAGCCACATCGCTCCCTAAAGCTACATTTTCTTATGTCTTATCTAGAACTGCATATTCATTAACGTCCGATAAGCCTCTACTGCCGTATTCTTCACGGCAACTGTATATTGCAGGGAAACACTGGCTTTCTGTTGTGCGATCAGCAGGTCATGAAGACTATCTGATTCCCCTGTAGCATATTTTATTTCCTCAACCTCTGCCGCATTGGAATAATCTTCCGTCTGTCTTACCAGATTCACAGCGGAGTTTAAAATACTGTCAAAACTTAATGTATTATCCCTGGCATCTTCCTGAAAAGGATTAACAGTGGTATACCTGCTGACACTTTCCAGCCCCTGAACAGGTGCCATACTCAATATATCCATCGAATCCTCCAATCTTATGACTGTCCGCCAATATTCAATGCCCTCATTGCCATGCCTTTTGTGGAATTCAGAACTGTGACATTCGCCTCATAGGCACGGGTAGCATCAATCATGTTGGTCATTTCCGTTACCGTGTTTACATTTGGATATGTAACATATCCATCCTCATTCGCATCCGGATGGGAAGGATCGTATACCATATTCCCCTCTGATGGATCTTCTACAATCTGTGATACTTTTACTCCTTTGCCGATATGTCCGTTGGCAAGAGCCAGACTTTCGCTAAACGTAGGATAGCTCTTCTCTTCAAAGACAACCGTTTTCCTTCGGTAAATATTGCCTTTCCCATCACGGGTCGTATTGACATTGGCAATATTCTCAGAGATTGTATCCATACGTGTCTGTTGTGCCGTCATGCCAGTTGCGCTGACATCCATGGCGCCAAATATTGACATAATATTTCCCCCTTCTTACATTTATTCATTTATATCAAGCACTGTGATCAATTAGTTCTCACTGCTGCTTTCAAGCGCGCAAATTCATCCGAGATCGAACTCATCAGCGTATAATACTTCAACTGGTTCTTTGCCAGTTCAACATTTTCTGTCGAGATATCAACATTATTTCCATCTGCGCGGTAACTGAGACCTGCCTGTTCTGTATATGTCGTAGATTCTAATGTACTCAGGTCAATATTCGCCACTGTCGCATCCAGCGAATCCGTACCTGCCACCGCATTGGAAAGATATGTCTCAAACTGTACATCCTTACGTTTATATCCGGGCGTATCCGCATTGGCAATATTATTTGCCAGAACATCATTACGCGTCCAGCTTGCATCTGCCGCCTTGTCCAGCACATTGATGTAATTATATGCATTGGATAAAACCATACCATCACTTCCTTTCCCTTTTATCAAACCTAAGGGGATTACCCTTAGAAAACGCAAAAAGACTCATGACCCCTGTTCACAATTCCATTTTTCCCTGTAGTAGCTGTCGAATTCTGTGTACACAATGTCATTGAGGATCTCAATATGTGTACCTTTCATGCCAGACGACTTTGTCTTGATCAACCCGGCACTCTCCAGTTTCCTGAGTGCATTGACGATCACCGTCCTTGTGATGCCAATCTCAGCAGCCAGTTTACTTGTAACAAGCGTTCCCGTCTCTCCTCCAAGTTCATGTATCACATATGTCACTGCCTTCTGCTCCAATGGAGTAAGCGTTGTCAAAGCAGAGGAAAAATTCTTCTTCTTGTTCTTTTCCAATTCCGATTCTTCCTGAACTGCCCTCATCATCTCCAAACCTACCACAGTTGTACTGTATTCAATTAAAATAATATCCTCTATGTCAAAGGAATCCTGGCTTCGATACAAAAAAAGTGTACCCAGACGCTCACCGCCAATGCTGATCGGTGTGATCAAAGCTTCATATTCTGTAATCTCCCTGCCGGAAAATCCAAGCGTCTCCAGATTTACATTTTCTTTTGTAGACAAGACATTCAGGAAACGTTCATTCAGCTTAGCTTCAATATAGCTGCCCCGCTTACTCTGGAACCCTTTGATCATCTCTGCCGAATCCGCGATATATGTCCCCAGCATCTTTCCCTTGCTGCTGATGACATAAGCATTCGAATCCATCAATTGCCCAAGAACCTGGCATATGTCCGCAAAAGCAACCTTCGATGACCGCTTATCATTCAAAAGCCGGTTAATCTTACGGGTTTTGTCCAAAAGTTCTATACTCATCGCTTCCTCCTAGCAGTTTCATGAAGTAATTCTATCACAGATAAACGGATTTTACAAGTATTAACTATTTTTGAGTTTCCCCATTTTTTCAGACAGATGATATGATCCCAAAATAAAAAATG
>CANRWA010000014.1 GCA_947643415.1 uncultured Clostridia bacterium
AGTACCTAAAAGAAATTTTTCTTCCCCTTATATGTAACAATCATACCGGCTTCCTGGCGTTCAGAATGGTTTCTGCTGTCTGCTGTGGTGTTTGGTTGGAATTGTCCAGCCAAAAGCCGATCCGTGGTGTTGTCTGCATAAATGTATCGTATAAGGTTTCAACCGTAAAGCCGGAATAGCCTGTTTTCTCCCTGTATCGTTCCCTTTCTTTTATTGTTTCCACATCTGGACAAAGAACGACAACCTCAACAGGGTATTTATGCAGATAATTTATCATTCGATTTAATTCATCACCGTAGTAGTTATCTTGGATCACTACAGAAAAGCCGTTGTCAAAGTATGACTTTGCCGCATCAGCAGTCAATTTGTATCGAAGGTACAGCTGGCGGACTGCTTCCGCTGATGGGGTAGCTGACATATTTTCTCTGCCTGTAATAATCATTTTTCGGAACACATCACCACGAAGATGGACGCATTTTTCTATTGATTTTGCCAGTAAATCGGAAACTGTAGATTTTCCAGAAGCCATTAAGCCTGTAATGAGATAAATTTTTGGATTCATTTCACTTCCTCCGGTACAAAAAATATGTACATGTAACTAATTCAACACATTTATAATTTGAATAGGGACATTATAGCATTTACTAAATACAAATTCAATGTATACGGAAAGAAAGATATAAGGAGTGGGAGGGATTCCGCCGTAGTCGGCATTGTAGGAGAATCCAAAAGTTTAGATTTTCCCACAATGCTTATCTTTTGGTCTTTGGTTCGGAATAGTGTAGTGCTGGCGGTCTATCTCTTGTTTTCGGTTGCTTGCTTCCTTACCGTACATGAGCATTCTCAATCGGATTATCACATCGTACCCTAAAAAACTCTGATATCTATGCCAAACGCTTAATTCCGGGGCATCTGCCCTTCCCATCAAAATGCACCCAATCGTTTTTTGAGTAGGGTAATCGTTAAATTTGCACCCTCCAGGCATCAGAGGGTGCATTGTATCAATTTATGGTACGCAAGCCAGTAAGCGTGTATGCCAATGAATATCTATATAATTGTTCAGAATCAATTACGAAGATATGGTATCCTGCTATTCCTGCAAGATACCATATCCTTCTTGATTTCCGTTTTTATCCATGCACCATTTCCTAATATGACACCACCCCATATCCCATAATACAGGAATAATTAAGATCATAATTGTTCTGCTTTACCGCATTTCCAGAATTGCCTTCCACTGTATAGACTCTGCCACCCTCACTTTTTTCCACAATGCCTACATGGTCTGACTTTCCATCTCCATTCCAGTCAAAAAAGATAATCATTCCAGCGGTCGGTGTACTTCCACGTGCCTGCCATTTCCCTTTCCCCTGAAACCAGTCTACGCCGTCTGTACAAAGGGAAAATCTCGGCACTGCTCCGCTCTCAATGAGTCCGCACTGGTCTGCGCACCATGAAACAAAGCAGGCGCACCATAATACATGGCCGTCAAATCCATACCACGACCAGAACTTGTCCCCGCCTACATTCCCTAACTGCGTCAGTGCCACAGATACGATCTGTTCGTTTCCGAACAGGGCTGCAAACGGATTCCCTCCGGAATAATACCGGAGCACATGGGGAACGTACTCCGGGTCCCCATACCTGGCCCATCCATGGGAAGCTGCCTGCTGCTGTGAAAACAGCAGGGCATTAGCTTCACTATATCCGCCATAATTTCTCACCGCCCATGATATGTACCCATTTCCATAGTTATAGCCCTGCAGCGACAGTTTCAGCTTGTCCATGTCCTGCGGGCTGGTACATCCGGCCTCCCGAACACAGTCTGCATAATACTGCACACCTACCTCTATGGAATATTCCGGATCTGTAATCGCTCCGGGGCTGTTTGGATACCTGGTGTTGTAAGGACATTCACTGGACTGCATCGGATCCGTCCCGGCACCGCCGGATTCCTGCATCATGATCGCCTGGATCACAGGGACATATTCCGGAATCCCATACTGGCTGGCATACTTTTGGATCGTTGCCGTATATGCCAGTACCTGCTCACTTAAAGAAGCACTGCTCTGTGAAGAACTGTAGGCAAAAACGCCGCCAATGACACCAACAATTAAGATCAGTACAATGAACATGGAACCAGCCCCGGCCAGCAGTGCAGCGATCCCGTTCCGGATGGCTTTAGCTGCCGCCTCCACCGCACGTTTGAACCGCACCACGGCAGATGCCGCCCGCTCTGCCCGCCTTGCGCCCCGCTGCATATTATGGATGGCTGCCCTCTTTGCAGCCTTGGCCGCCTGCAGCTTTCCCGGTGGAAACGATATCTTTCCTGCTTTGCCTCCCACCAAAGCCTGGGACTTTATGATCCGGGGGCCTTTCTTCACAACCAGCCTGTCGGCTGTCTTTAATTTGGGCGGCTGTCTGGATACATGCTCCTTCACGGTACGGCTGGCATTTTCCCTGGTACGGATAAACTGGCTCTTTCCTGTTTTCCCCGTATCCTGAGCCACAGCACTTTTTTCTGCCTGATGCTCTAATGACCGTTTCTGTGCATTTTTCTTTACCGCATCTTTTCCGGCTCTCTCTTTTGCGAGAGCCCGTCCCCTTTCCATGGCATCTTCAGGCGACTGGCCAGAGGAGGAATCCATCTCTTTCTTCCCTCTTTCTGCCCCGGTACGCTTCTGCAGTTTCTGATAAGTCTTTTTGGCAGTCTCCTTCCCGGCTGCATAAGAAACCTTTACGGCTGCCCGCCCACTTTCCTCGGCGCCTCTTTTCAGTACACGCTCTGCTTTGTCACCAGCATATCCAACTGGAGAATCCGGATGGTCTGCCGTATCGGATACTCTGGATCCCTGGAGAGATTTTTCCTTTGCTGCAAGCCCTGCCTCCCTTGCCAGCTCTTTTGGCATACGGGAAGCTTTCTCCAAAATCTTCGGCCCTCGGTCATGCTCCCTTGTTTTGATATCCTTCATATCTCACCTCCCATCCGTATATTTCAAAACCATTCACCGCTCCGGAGTGTTCCTGTGCTTTGCACCTTTCTGGAGCTTCGGCAGATAGCCCTCCAATTCCTGTACCGCCTTTTGCACCAACGGATGCTTTGCGTAAGCCGGGATCATTTCGATGGATTCCCGGTCGATCTGGTCCGCCACTAAAAGCGGCCAGTGGATTCCCGAATAATCCGGGATGGCGGGATCCTGCAGCTCAAACCCGATGCCTGGAATGTTGCAGGCATTCCGTTTCCGTATTTTCTTATAAATGTCCACTGCCTGTGCCAGTGTCAGGTCCTCATAACACTCTGAAAAATTTTCAAATTCCATACATCCGGCTGTATAAAACCGGATGCTGGCTGTTTCCTGCTGTTCCATACTTCCTCCTTCCTGGCATGAATGCCTTGAATCTCTTTTACTGGATCAAGCCCTGGGCCTCCCCTGGCTTGGTCGTCATTAAACGGTATAATGCCGTATTTTTCGGGAAACTGTTCTCAAATGGCACGATATTGCCGGAACAGCGGATCAGGCCATGCCCAGCACCTACGTTTGTGATATACGACAACTGGTTATCTGAGATATTCAAAAGGTTCGCCAGCTCATCCCTGTCGGTCGTTGCCTGATTTAAAAGGATCAAAAACTCACTGTTTGCCAGCATGAGCCTTGCTGTATCTGATTTCAGAAGTTCCTCCACGTTCTGCGTCAGGCCGGTCACAAACCCTGAATATTTCCGGATCCTCTTATACAGACGGTAGAAAAAGTCCGCACTGTACTGGTACCGGAAAAGCAGGTAAAACTCATCCGCAAAGATCCAGGTCGTCTTTCCCATCTTCCAGTTCTGGATCACACGGTTAAAGATGGAATCCAGGGTGACCAGCATGCCAAGGGGCATCAGCTGTTCCCCAAGCTCCCGGATGTCATAGGCGATGATCCGGCTTTTCGTATTGACATTGGTAGGCTGTGCAAAGGTATTTAAACTTCCGTTGATGAATAATTCCGAGGACAGGGCCAGCCCCCTGGCTTCTTCTTCCGGCTGGAGCATCAGCTGGCGGTACAGATCCTTCAGTGTCGGCACCTGCCCCTGATACCCGCTGCGGATATAATCCCGGTAAACATCCGCCGTACAGCGGTCGAGGATGGATTTCTCCTTGGCAGACAGATTGCCTGCCCCTACCAGCTGTTCGAACAGGGACAGGATGAATTCTGATTTCTCGATCAGCGGATTCTTGTCATTACCATACGCTGAATCCATATCCATGGCATTCAGATGGGTATCCGAGGTAGCCGAGATTTTAATGACTTCACCGTTTAACGCTTCCACGAGGGAACCAAACTCAGACTCCGGATCCAGGATCAGGATATCGTCCTCCGTAGACAGGGCCAGGTCCACAATTTCTTCCTTTGCGGAGAAGCTCTTACCGGATCCACTGACGCCAAGGCGGAATGAGTTGCCATTCAGAAGCCTCCTGCGGTCTGCCACCAGCATATTTTTGCTGACCGCATTCTGCCCGTAATAGATGCCCCCAGGCTGCATGATCTCCTGTGTATGGAATGGGATCAGCACCGCAGTGGACTCTGTTGTCAGGGTACGCAGGGCATTGATCTTCCGAAGCCCATATGGAAGCACGGTATCCAAACCGTCTGCCTGCTGCCACTTCAGGGTGGAGAGCTGGCAGAGGTGTTTCCTTGCCACAGAAAAAAGAGTCTCCGTATCTGAATCCAGCTGCTCTTTGGTCTCTGCCATGTGTACCATCGTCAGAAGCCCAAACATCATCCGCTGGTCCCTGGTCGTTAAATCCTCCAGCATTTCTTTTGTCTCTTTCCTCTGAAGCTCCATGTCATAAGGAACCACCGCAGAGAAGTTATTGTTGGCATTCTGCCGCCTCTGCCAGTTCGTCACGTTGGTCTCCACACCAAGCAGCTTGTTCTGGATCTCCCTCACCGCTTCATCGGTCGGCACTGGCAGAATGTCAATAGACAGCATCAGGTCCCGGCTCAGGTCACACAGTTCTGATACCATATCGTCTTTTACATAGCTGGCATAATCCTGCATATAAAGCACACGCCCGTACCTTCCATTGATCCGGAAGTGGTCGCTGTGAAATTCCATGCTCTCCGGGCAGATCCAATCCTTAAAACTATGCCCTTTCTTTGCAAATGCTTTTAAATCGAAAGGAAAAGCAGACGGCTCATCCGTTTTAAAGAAATCACGGAACAGCTGGAGCCTTTCCCCTGCATCCAGTTCCTCCGCTACCGATGACAGCTTTGCCAGATGGGTGACGATATCCGTTCCCACACGCGCAAAGTACGTCCTCGCTTCATCCACGTTCTTTTTATGGATGCTGACCGTAAGATACCGTTCCTGATAGATGCTGTTGCTGGTGCCGCTGACTTTCGACAGCAGCATGTCATTGTACTCCTGGCGGTAATGGTCCAGGCCATCCCCTTTCATCGGGATCAGCAGGGAATGTTCAAATTCCTCTTTATTGATCCTCCGGTTATTCAGCGTAATCTTGGCAGACGAGCCGGAATCCAGCGCATTCAGAAGTTCTGAATAATCGAGGAACATCTCCGTCTTATCCGCCTTGCTCGCAATGGCATAATTGATATCCGTAAAACGGAATGACTTTGAATATTTATTTCCTACCTGGAAGATGCCGTCCGGCCAGATCCTGCGGATCGGAACCGCCTGCTGGACGGATTTTGGAACCTGGAACCGTTCCTTATCCATTTTTAATGCCTGGCTCAGTGTTTTAATCAAAGGCATCCCTCCTTCCTTTTTTTCTTCTTCACTGTTTTTTTCTTTGCCACATTTTCTTTCTTCCGGGTGACGCATGTCCCGTCACCTCCGATACGTTCCCCCGCAAGGATGCTTTCCTCCATACAGGAGTAGTAAAGGTTTTCCGGCCTGAAGCTCAGCTTTTTCGGGTACAGGATCTCTGATTTTATAAACGCCCACAAAAACTGCTCTGCCGTCATACCGTGATATTTAAAAAATCCGCAGGCTGCGAACGGTGCCGCTCCAAGCATGCAAAGCCATCCCTGGACATCATCGGGCAGGCGCCCCTTCGTCCCAAAATAAATGGCTACCGCTGCAAGGATCGCCAGCACGGAAAACGCGCACTGCCGGAAATTCAATCCAAAAAACATGGATTCCTGATAATCCCGGATCTCCTTATTCATCTTCACTTCCATATCCGTCCCTACCTTTCTTTCTGTTCATGCTTTCTTTTCTTTCCTTCTTTCTCCGGCGGTTCCTGCGCATTCCTGCCGTGCAGGTATTCCTCCATGCCCTTGGGATCAAACTCCTTAAGGCGCTCCATATCAAAGGCCACCTTTGCATAAGTACAGTAACCGGAAAATCCTACTTCCGGCAGGAAGACGCCTAATTTATGCTTTTTTATAAATTTCAGTTTTTCACGGCTGAAAGAACCGCTGATATATGCTTCATTTAATTCCGGCGGGAGCATGCTGCTCATCGGCAAGTTAACGGTCAGATCCCCAAATGGTTCAAATCCTTCTTCACCATTCTTATAAAGCCCGACATAGAGACATCCGTTGTTTGCATAGGAGGATATCTGAAGCGCCAGTTCCTCATGCCCGAATTCCCAATCAAATCCTAAAGTTTTTATTTCATTCATTTCCACGTCCTCCTATAATCCCATGATCTCCTTAACGATCCGGTCAGAAGCTTTGACCGCCCCTACAAGGATCAGTAAATTAAACACCAGCTCTCCCACGTAATTCCATACGATTGTTACTGCTGACAGGCTGATATCCGACACGGCCGGCATGCTGGATGTAAACACCGAAAATATGATACAGGCCAGTGCGATGATTGCCCCTTCCAGACACACTCCCGCATAAGACCGGATAAAATTCTTCCCTACCGATTGGGACGGCTCCCCCGCAAAAGTTGAAAGGGGGATGGGTGCAATGGCAGTGTACATATACAGCTTGAACATCCGCCCATAAACGGTCAGGATCATAATAAAAGACAATACCGTGATGAGCAGGCTGCCAAGCAGGGTTACGATCCACAGGGGGATGGAATCCAGCATGCCTACGGATTCCACCTTTTCCACGATCTCTGCCGGGAGCTGTGATACCGTCCCTCCAGACAGGTTTGCATTGGCTAAGATTGTTGTAACAATGCCCTGTATGATGGAAAACAGTGCTTTCATCAGGTCCATGCCATACACTACCGCTCCCTGTGCCAGTGCAAAACGGATGAATGCTTTCAGCACATGCTCCGGCTTTTTCATATCCGTAAAGCTCGAACAGGTCTTAATGATCCCCATGGCAAAGAACAGGACTAATAGCCCCAATGCGATCGCCTTTAACGCGCCATTGATACTTGTCATCACGCTCCAGATCGAACCGCCTTTAAAGGTTGCCGGATCCTGCGTCAGCAGCGTCCAGATTTCATTTAACTTGTCATTCCAGGTATTTAATGCAGATTGGAGGTTCTGCACAATCCAGTTATCGCTTTCCATTTCCTATCTCACCTCCTTCGTGTGATAACAGGGCGGACAGTGTCCCTGCCCGCCCCTCGGACTCCTTACGCCATGATCAGGTCAAGGATCTCTTTTGCAAAGGTGATGATGATACCTCCAGCCAGCGTTAAAAACCCGTTAGCCCTCTGGCTCGGATCATGGCTTTTCAGGCTGAGGCCCACCTGCACGATACCAAAGCCTAACAGGATCAGGCCGATTGCCCGGATCAGCGAGAAAATAAAAGTCGACAGGTTGTTGACAACAGACAGGGGATCCCCCGCTGCATAAGCGTAGGTCGTACATACATTTCCGACAAATACCAGCACGGAATAAACCGCAAACAGCTTTTTCTGCACCCTGCTCATCGGCATGGATGCGGTCTCTTTCTTTTTTTCTCCCTGGCTGCCTGTTTCCTCTGCGCAGCCTTTCTTCAGTTTCCAGTCTTTCAATAAATTACCTTTCATCGGCATCCCTCCATTCCTAAATAGCAAACTGCCCTCTGATGATATCCTCGTCAGAGAGCAGCTCATAATCTTCATATCTTCCCGCATCAAACGCAAAGGTGTCATGGGCCAGCGGCGTTTTTGCATAGTTATACGCTTCTGCCCCTCCATCCTCTGTCATCTTAATATTCGGGTGTTTCATCAAGTCATATTTCCTGTCCATCATGGCACGTTCCCCACGGACAAACAATAAGGCATACTGGTTATCCAGCATACGCACCTCATCCGGCATGAGAAGCTCCCTTCCGCTTTGCTGGAAGTTTGTGGAATAACTTCCCGAACGTCCTTTGGTCTGCCCATACGTGTTGGTATCAATGGTTTCCTTCCCAAGCAGTTCCGAGATGTATTTATGCGTCTCCTTTTCATTGCCGCCCAGGTATAGCAGCTCGTCACAATTACCTACCAGGCTTTCCCATGAATCTTTAAACAGCGCCTTGATCTGGCTCATGTTCTGCACGATAATACTGCAGAAAATAGAACGTGACCGACAGGTACTTAAAATTTTCTCAAAATCATCGGGCAGGGCAACATTGGGCCACTCATCCATAATGCAGTTTACCGGGACCCGCAGCCTGCCCCCGTATTTACGGTCGGCCACATAATAAAGTGTCTGGAAAAGCTGGGTATAGATCATGCCCACAAGATAATTCAGGGATGTATCTGCATCCGGGATACAGCAGAAAAGCGCCACCTTTTTTTCTCCCATGCTGGCAAGATCCAGTTCATCATGGCAGGTCAGATTTGCAATCTGCGGCAGGTTAAAAGCTGCCAGCCGGACGCCTACGGAAATCAGGATAGATTTTGCAGTCTTTCCCGCAGCCTGTTTGTAAATATGATATTGCTTGACTGCGATATTTTCCGGATCCCGCATTTCCAGCCGTTCAAACAGGATGTCAAGCGGTGACTCGTAGTCCTCATCATCTTCCTTTACCTGGGCAGAAGCCAGCATTTCCATGATCATGGCAAAGTTCTGTTCCTCCGGCGGTGCTTCATGCAGCAGATACAGCATGAGTGCCTGTAAAAGCGCAGTCTCGCTTTTTTCCCAAAAGGGATCCGAGGACTGCGCTCCCTTGGGTGTCGTGTTCCGGATCAGGTTCGTGATGAGCTTCAGCACGTCCTTGTCATCCGTCACATATTCAAACGGATTATAGCCAAAGGATGTATCCGGATGGATCAGGTCAAATACCCGTACCTCATACCCTTTCTTTTCCAGCAGGCCGCCTGTCTTTCGCAAAAGCTCTGCCTTTGGATCGGTCACCACCATGGAACAGTTGCACTGCATGATATTCGGGATCGCATAGCTTCTGGATTTCCCTGCACCGCTGCCGCCTACTACTAATACATTTAAATTCCGCTTATGCCGGAAACAGTCAAACCCCATGCGGAAGTTCTGTGTCAGCAGGATATTGTCCGCATAAGGTTTCTGCTGGTATTTCTTACATAACTGTGCCGCATCACCCCATTTGGCGGAACCATGTTCCTCTCCCCTGCGGTAGTTCTTCTGGTTTGCATAGTAAATGCCGATGCCAAAGGCATAGAGCAGGGTACAGACCAGGATGGCTTTTAACGTATATTGTGTATAATGCAGGGATAACGGATGCTCCAGCTTTTCTGTAAGCGCCTCCATGATCTCCATCAGGTTCTGTCCTGGTGATATGGCATCCGCAAGAAGCGCCCCCGCCCACCACACAACAGGCAAAGCGGCAAGCCAGATGATCCACTCTGACCTGCCGCCTTTACTTACCGGGAAAATCCATCCCTCTCTTTCTTTGGCCTGCTTACCACTTGGAAGCTGTCCACTTCCGTGTTTAACGGTAATGACCTCCCATTCTCCCAGCTTACAAAAATCTGCCCAATATCATCCACAAATGACACTGTGCCTTTTAAGCCGGATGGCATATCGTTTTCTCCCTCCATATGCCCAAGGCAGACCTGTGTGCCTTTTGGATATCTCTGTTTGATAACCTTTGCCTGCCTGCCAAGCCTTTCCCATTCATTCACGGGCATTCCCCCTTTCCGATCAAAAAAGACAGGCATCCCGCCTGTCCGTTACCGTGTCCGATAGGTCCTGTACCTTGCATTCATGATACGCATTAAAACCGTATCGATCCCATCGGTATATCTTCCGTTTTCAATGTAAGTATCCCGGAGCCCATTTAAAGCCTGTACTGCTTTTTTATGCTCCCCATCCGTCAGATAGAGCTTCTTATCCCTGTGGCCGGCCAGCCGCAGGATAAGGTCCCCCGTTTCTTTTGTGGATGCGCCCGCATCCTTTTCTTCCCGGAATACATCCCGCAGGGCATGCACCAGCATATTGACGGTGATCTCATCTGTTTTTACGCATCGTCTTTTTTCCATCCTCCGGCCTCCTTTCCTTCTTTTCCTGACCACAACATACCACACCTGCTGGCAGAAAGCTACTGGATCTTCCGGAAAAAAAGCACCTTTTTTATGCTCCATTTTTTATTGCAGAGAGCCCTTTTTATCAGCGTTCCGGCTGTTTTTCCGGCTGCTTTTTCCCTTTTCCGGATTTTGCTGATCCCTCAGATATGGAAAACTCATCTGCGACAAATTCCTGTTCCTGCTCTCCAAGGTTCCGGTTCAAGTGGTTGCTGATGCCATAGGCGGCATTGCGGATATCCCCGATAAACGCACGGAGTTCCTTGGGATCCTTATCACCGTTGCCCTGCATCTCACACACTTTGTCAAACCGGAAGCCGGAAGTATCCACGCCGTATTTCTGCGCTACTACATAAGCGGCACAGAATGCTTTGGGTGATACCTTCTGACGGGCGTAACTGCCATCATGGGCATCCAGCGCGGCACAGGCCAGCTCCCGGTTGATGGCATGGAATGTAGTAACCTCATTCATCCCGTTCCTCACATAAATCGTGCGCTGTCTTGGGATATACTGTGCCTGCACCCCTTCCGGCAGATTGTCTGCGATCCGTACCGCCACATCCGGATTGGTCAGGAGCGCCCCCATGAGCGTTTCCATATCTTTTGGCTCTGGCGGAACTGGAGGCTTCATGCGGATCTGGCTGATATCATACGCCTTTCCGATGTTCGTTCCCTGCATGATGACACCGTCTTTTTCATAATCCTGTGTAATAAGGAATCGGTAGCCATGCACTCCTGCCCGCAGGGAATAGCCTTCCTCCTTCACTTTTTCAAATGTCATCACCTGCCGGATCTCCGGATTCTGGCCATAAAGCAGGAGCAGGTTCGGTGTTTTCTGAGGCTTGCACTGTGCCATGAAATCAAGGAACCCTTTCAGGGAATCCCCATCTTTGAACACATCCTGGGCCTTGGCGTCGATCTCCGCCCACACTTCCTCACGCTCCTGTTTCTTTAAAGCGGCATATTCCTCTTTGCTCATACGGGGCTGCTGTTCCTCTACAGCAGGCTCATCCCCTGACGATAAATACTTTGATAAATCCATCTACATCACCTTCCCTTTGCCTTTGATTTTTTTCTCTTTTTTCTGCCAGCCGAACGATTTTTGCTGCGACTCCTGTTTTGTTCTTTCTGTTTGGCAGATTCCTGTTTCTCCTGCCTGATCTTGTCCAGCTCCGCACGGACGGACGGCTTTTCCTGCCCTTCTGTGCGTTCCGGTTTCTCCATCTGCTCAGACTTTTCCCGCCCGGTAGAAGTATCTTTGCTGCGCGAGGAAGGTTCGGACGGATTCCTTTCCTCCTGCGCCTGCATAAAATTTTCCGGATCCTGCTCTGGCTCCTCAAAGCCAAAATCCTGTTCCATATCCCCAAGTTCAAACTGGATCTCGCCCTCCGGCATCTCCACTGTTTCGGTCGGGGCCTCCGTCACATTCTGGCTCTGTTCTGCTTCCATCGCAACCTCCTGGACAGCCTCTCCGCTTTCCGATCTCAGGAAATCAAGGTTCATTTTATCCATGACCCGGTTGACCTTGGCAGCGTCATCCGCAAACACCATGATCTCACACTGGCCCGGATTCTTTCTGTCACGGATGACAACATACAAAAGCCCCCGTTTTTTCCCTTCACGGGCAAATTCCTTCAGACGGTCGGACGGCACAGTAAAAAATTTCAATGGACGGTTCTCCTTCAGCATCCGCACCATGCGTGTCTTTCCATAAGTCCGCTTCTGGTCTTTTAATACCGCTGCAAAAAATATAGCAAGGTTTTTCGCAACCGTACCGGACAAACGCAGGCTGTAATCAATCCCTTCCAGTGAATACCGGACGATCTGGTCTGCCGCATCTCCACCATAATTCATCGCTCTCACCTCCCCTCTTTCTGTTCCTGATGTTCTTTTTCCTTATGCCCGCAGGCATTTTGTTTTTCCTGTTCCAATTGCTGTTCCCTCAGCCTCTGCTCAATCTCCAGCGAATGCTGTTCAATCTTTACGCACATCCGGATCTCTTTACGCATAGGCTTCAGCATATCCGTGATCTCCCGGATTCTTGCGGACTCCGGTTCTGCCCGGTACAGGCGGTGGCGTTCTTTTGTGAGGGAAAGTACCTGTCCTTCCAACGGTTTCCGGTAGCTCTCCAGTTCTTCTCTGGTGGTAATGCCATGCTTCTGCAGAAACTCCATCTGAGCGATCCGCTCATCCAGCCGCCGGATGTCCTGCCGAAGCGCATAAGATACACGCTTTGGTTTCCGCTTGAGGACTCCCATCTGGTACAGGTATGAATAATAGAGGGCCTGCAGCCCATGAAGTTTTTTCCGCTTTACGGGATTTCCTTTCCCAGCCTGTTGCCCTTTAAAATCCCTGGGCTGTAAGATCCATCCCCGGATGGCTTCTTCCGTGTAATTTTTCCCAAGGCTTTTCAGCCTCACATACCGCTCCATGCCCGGAGCCCGCAGGGCAATATATTTCCGGTTCAGTTTAAAGGCATATCCCTTCTTTTCCATCACGCCGATAAACTGGCGCCAGCTGAAGCTTTCCTCCACGGCCTCTTTAATATCCATACGGATGGCGGTCCTCCAGGTTGGTTTTCCCTCCCTTTCTGCCTGCCACTCTGCATAAGATCTCCCTTTGCCTCCCTCCGGCTGGATAATGGAAAGGCCGTATTTTTTACACAGGCTGTCGGATATCCTGCGCACATCCTCATAATAGCTCCTGCTGTTGCTGTGGTATTTCTTCCCATCTTCCATGCTGACGGAATTGAACACCAGATGGTTATGGTAATGGCTGGTATTCAAATGGGTAGTCACCACAACTTCATATTTCCCTTTCAGTAACTGCTCCGCAAGTTCCAGCCCGATCAGATGTGCAAGCTCCGGCGATACCTCCCCTGCCGCAAAACTCTGCACCAGATGATACCCCTGGACGCCGTCCATTTTATGGAACCTCTGCTTGGTAGAACGCATATCCGCAAACGCACCCTCACAGGTACATCCAATGGCATCTTCAAATACCACGGTTTCCGTTTTATCCCGGTTCAGTGCATAATCGATAGCTTCCTCCAGCGATCCGGCCGAAGACGCAGGTTTTGTGGTCTTTTCCTTATCCTTAATATAATCGATCGAATTATCCAGACGGTGGACAGGTATGATACTGGTATATGCCATAGGCCATTACCAGTCCTCTTTTACGATCTGCCATACTTCCTTTGATACCCGCAGCATTTCCCTGACGCTTTCTGTCTCTGCCCGGCCAGTGGCATTTGCCACATGGGCCAGCTGGTTGGCATTGTTGCAGAGCCCCGCTATCTTCCGAAGCAGGTCGGCATGATGCTCACAGGGCTTGGCATGCACTTCTGCCCCTACGATCAATGACCGTAAGAATTCTTCCCTCGCAAGGCCGCTTTTTTGCACCTGCTCATCTAAGAACCGCAGCTCTTTGGCGTTCAGCCGGACAGGTACCACATGATTCCGTTTCCGCATCCTTTCACCTGCCTTCCGTTCTTTCATTTTTCTTTTTCACTTCGGCCTCCCGCCAATACTCCATTGGCAGATTTGGAGACAGGTCTGCCTGCGCCAGCACTTCTTTTCCTTCAAGATCGATCTTCCGGCAGTCCGGCATAAATGCAGCATATCTCGGATATGCATATCCTTCCGCTTCTATCAGGATGCCTTCCCTGTACCCGGAGGTTGTTACAAGGATGCAGTGCATCCTCCTGTCTCCCGGATCCATATACATGGCGTCACGATTGTCATATAGGAACCGATAATACCCATACAGTTCACCGGAAAACTTTTCGAACTGCTCTCTGGAAAGCTCTGCGATTTTTTCCACTTCAAAACCACAGCGGAAACTCCCATAGTAGTGTTCTTTTAAATCCTTCATGTTGATAGGTTTCCTTACAAATTCGGCGCTGTCTGCCATATTGATATCTTCCACCTACATATCCCCTTTCTTCTTCAGAATCATAAGGGCAGCAAGCAGCGATACAACGACAGCCCCTGCAATTACTTTCTTTTTCATCGGCACACCTTCTTTCATCATTTAAATTCCGGGCGGAATGAAAATAACTTCGTTTCCCATGAACCGCCCGGTCTGTCTCTTATTTGAATTCATTTCTAATACTCACCCCATTCTCATCTTTGTCTGCTGTATTACCGCACCGTTTCATCCCTGCCCGGATTCTGTTTCACTTTCGGCTGCAGGTCACGGGGATGCTCTCCTGAGATCGGCCTGATAAAATCAATCCTGCCAGCGGCCAAGATTGCCTGATGGTTAAGCTGTCTCTGCCATGCGCTGACACTTGGCGCCCACTTAAACCCATTTTGGCGGAGTATCTGGCGTTCCTGGGCAGACGGCTTTTCTTCAAAGAAAAGCTGCAGACGGTTCATCTCCTGGTTTGCCACAGCCTTTCCTTTGGCAAATTCCCATCCCTGAAAGCCGACTTCCGCATACTGCTTTAATTCCGCAATCCGTGCTTTGATACGCCGGATCTCCGCACTGTTATTTGACAATGTAGCAGAATGAAAGGGCTTATCTCCCAAGTGCCACGGCTGTTCCATGGATACCTTGAGCTTTTCGATCTCCATCGTGCCAAGTGCAGTACAGCCATCCAGCGTCTGATGTTTCCGGTAATATGCATTTACCTCCTTCATCGTCTGCTGGGACTGTTCCAGCCGCTCCAGCTTCTTCTCCAGCTGCTCCACTGCATGGGGATTGTCTGCACGGATCCCACCCGTGCCCGTACTCTTGATCTTGTCCAGGATGCCCTGCACCTGCCGCCATTCTTCCATGTTATGGGCCCTGGCAGCATTCTGCTTTTCCTTCTTCCCGGTTGGGAAATTCGCTGGCCCGGCAATCATTACCGATGGCACACGGGCATCGATCTCGAAGCTCCGGTTCATGTTATCCGCCAGTTTCCGGGCATAGGTATCCACAAGTGCATCAATCTTTCCATGATAGATGGGATCCACTTTTTCTTTCTGGTGTTTTGCAATCTCCACTGCTTGGTCCACACACCGCCTGTATTCTGCGGTAGCGCTCCCCTCTTTATAATCAGAAAAACTGTTCATCTCCTTTGCCCTGCGTGCCGCATCCTCACGGATCGGATAATAGAGCACGCTGCTTTCCTGTTTTTCTACCAATCATGTGCCTCCTTCTTCCAAAAAATAAAACCAGCCACAAGGCCGGTTACGATCAACGCTGTAATTATCTTTTTCTTCATGGCACACCTTCTTTCTGCTCATTCAATCATAGACGGTGAAAACAGGATCCCCCTTATCTGCATCTGGAGGGCAAATTCTGTCATCTGCCACCTCATGCCATTGATCTCGGCATGGTCCTGATCCAGATAGTGGCAGATTCCCGCCACCCTTTCCCCGTCACCATACATCAGATCCACGCAAGCCCCATCGGGAATGGTAAACAGCAGGACGCCGTTTGGATCCGTAAAACGGATGATCCGTTCACCAGATACTGGCGGAGCCGGTTCCGGCACACACCTCTTTTCTATTTCATAAACACCATTCTGCTCATCTGCTCTTTTTGCGGCAACTGCAAGGCTCGTGATAATAACTCCAAAACAGCCGCCCACCATAGCTCCTACAAATACACTCATCATTCCCATTTCTTTATTCTCCTTTCATTCACGGGGGGTTGGGGTTCTCCCCAAAGTGCGTTTGGATATCCAAACGCTATGCTTGCCAAACCAGTCGCACCGCCTGATTCGGTCACTCAGTCAGAGTCAGTGATTCTGATCTGCTGTATCGGTTCAAAATTCACCGTGCCATCTGACGGTGCTGACTCCGGCGCTGTATCGATACCATCCTGGCATAATCCACCGCTATATCGATCAGCACCGCTTTCTCATCCTCACCGCCCTTCATTCTGTCCAGATAGGTTTCCAGACTCATGACTGGCATATGTTTCATTCCTTCCTTTTCCATGACCAGCAAGGCCTTCTTCTCTCCGCTGATCTCTGCTTCTTTGATATGAACCTGATACTCCTGATAGCCCATTGGCAGATATCTCCGTATTCCTGTCCCTATCATCTGATAAAACTTTTCCCGGTTCATTCTGCCTCCTTGATCTTAATCAGCCCATCCAGTGTCGTGCAGATGATATGGAGCCTGTCTGCCATGCTGATCTCGCTGTTCATGGTACCGGACACCTCTTTCCCGCAGACCACCACCATCCGGCACCTCTTTAAGATCAGATGGGACATCTTGGTTTTATCCTGCTGTTCCTCTGCTACGCCATCATCCAAAAATGGCGCAAATGCATACTGAGGACAGATAGGGACATAGCCCAATTCATAAATCTTCCGGCAGTATTTCTGTACTTTCGCCCTGCTCTCATCCGCAGGGCAGCACACATAAGCCAACGCCTGTTCCATTGTGCGCCTCCTTTCCGGCATCCACATGGATGCCTATCTTTTTTATCAGAGGGAACGGTCATCCATGTGGATGCCTACCGCTCCTGCCCAGGTTCCATCATTACGCATTCTGTCCGCTATCCTCTCCGGCTGCCGCACTCAAGGCAAACTGTACACGGTCAGTGCCGAGCTTATAATAAGCGTCCGTCACTTCAATGCCTACTGCCTCATATCCTTCCTCCACTGCAGCGAGGATCGTTGTTCCTGCCCCGGCAAACGGATCCAGGATACGGCCTCCCGGCTCACAGATCTGGATGATATCCTTCATTAACTGCAAGGGCTTCTCCGTCACATGGATGCGGTTCTGCGGATTCCCATAACGGAAAACACCGGGGAGGCATGACACTGGCCGGTTCACAGGCATCGGGCCATTACTTCCCCAAACGATATATTCAGCCTGCTGACGAAAGCGCCCTTTCTGCGGACGGGAATTTCCCTTATCCCACACAGCGGTTCCCCTCCAGATCCAGCCTGCCCACTGCAAGGCATCGGTGATGGACGGATACTGCCGCCAGTCAATAAACAGGCAGATGGGCGCTCCTTTTTTACAGGCTTTTCTCGCATCATACAGCCACTCTGCCATCCAATGGGTCCAGGAACGCTGGTCTTTGTTATCCCCATCAAAATCGGGCAGGGCATTCTCCGCCCTCATGCTGCTGTACTTCTGATTGGTGGTACGGTTGCGCTCATTCTGCTTCGTACCACCGGAAGCATATGGCGGATCTGTGATCAGGGCATCAAAAATTCCCGGACGGAACGCCTGTACAAGCTGCAGCGTATCTCCATGCAGGATACGCCACCTGTCACCGCCGACAGACTCCACCGGGAATGTCCCTTCTTTCATCAGGTTATCAAGTTGCAGGTTATTCTCCATAGGCATCATCCTTTCCTTTATCGTTCTCTATCTTTTCTTTTATTCTTTTCTTTCCGGTATTCCTCCGGCGGCTCCAGTTTCCGCTGTTTTACCAATACTTCCCGTTTTCCATTCTCCAGAATGAACATATCTTCCGTGCGGTTTAAGTAATGTTCTCCCTCAAAGACATTGTCATTAACAACAAACCAGCCGCAGACGGTTCCATAAACATTGCTCTTTCTCCCAATCAGCGGGGACTGACCATTGTCTGATTGCTTGACTACCGCATTTCCGGCGAGCCTTGCATCTTCCTTCATTTCGCCACTGAAAAAGCTGCTGTTCCCCTCTGCCATTGCCCGCTCATACATTCTGGCATTGCCGCCTACCAATGCGCTCCCCCGTGCCACAGCACCATCAAACATCCGTCCGTCATCTGCAACCACAGCTTCTTCACAGCAGACCGCCTGATCATAAATCCAGCAGGTTCCCTCCTGGGACAGATTATCTTCCGTCTGAACATATCCTCCAAGCATTCCAGGACTGACCTGCTCATTTACCTGGCATAAAGCACGGATACGGTGCAGCCATGGATACTTCGGGTGCGCATCCTCTGTAATTTCATATTTCTTCCGGCTCATCGGCTGGTTCCCCCTTTCTCCGGCTTCCGATGCGGCTTTTCCTTCTCCTGTCTCGGCACACTCAATTCCGTTTCCACATACTCGCTGATAATCCCAAGGGCCTGATAATAGTTGTCACAATTCTGCACCCTCTGAAACATCTCATCCGCTTCCTTGCTTTGCCCGTTTCTCACAAGCAGCCTTCTGGCATCTCCCATAATGGAAAAAATATTACCATCATGCCCAAGCAGTTTCATTTTCGGCCAGCGCACCGCTTTTTCCCCCTTGCCTTCCTGCTTTTGGCTTTCTATCTCCGATGCCTGCCGGAAGCAGAAATTTCTGTTGCACTGCCAGAAATGAACATTTATATTCCCGCCATCCACACGAATGTCTCTCTGCTCAAATCCTTCTCCCCACCCGTCACTGTACTGGCCGGTAATGTATTCACACAGTTTCGTCAGCTCATGGGACTCCAAATAATCATTTAACCGGAGTGTCGTACAACCATACAAAACATGGTCTACTTCTTTTACAGACACTATCGCACTTTCCACCTTTTCTTTTATGTCCGGGCTGCCGCCAAAATACTGCATCAGGTTACATGGTTTTCCATCCACACTGCCAAATGTATTTTCTTCATCCACCATTTTCTGAATGGCATCCTTGTACTGCACAAGATCGGCTCCATCTAATGGCATTCTGCCAGAATCCCGACCCCACACGCCATCATCTTCCTCCAGATCGTCCCAATCATTTTCATCCGGAATAAATTCTGCTGTCAAAGGTGTCAGCAATTCTATCTGCATGTTTTCTTCCTGTTCCACCAGCATCACCTACCTCTCCGGTGCTGTACGCACCTTTTTCTTTTCTTCCTTTTTCATCTTTGCCAGATCCGCATAGTCCGCCCCTTCGATCTGCGGCAGGTTCTCTATGATCCGATAGGCAGCTCCGTAGGCTTTTTTTAGATTGGCACATGCCCATCGCCCTGCAAAATCGTTATCCGTGCAGATCTCGATTTCTTCAATCTCCGGGTGCTTTGATAGAAAATACTCCAGCGCAGGCGGATTCTTCATCTCCCGGTATGTTTCCCCTTCTTTTGGCGCACTGATCCCGCCAAGCTCCAGACGGTATTTATCCAGACTGCCGCCCTCCAGCGTCAGATGGGCCAGTGCGTCAATGCAAGCTTCGTAAACCGCTACCCGCTTGGAATCCTTTTGAGGCGGCACACAAAACGCGTACGCCTTTTCACTTCCTGACTGCTCGATCTTAAAGGAATTTTTTCCATTATCATAAATCCCACGAAGAAAAGCATACCGGGCTTTCCCGTTTTCATCCCGTCCAACGAACACAGCGTTATGGTATGGTCTGCTCTCATAGAGGATTCCCAATCTCAGGCAGTACCGGATAGCGGCCTCGCTGATGCCTCTCCCGGACAGGTATTGCAGGATCCTGCGGTTGTTCATGTTCCTTTCCGGCAGCACAAACGGTTTCCTTTCCGGTGCCGGAATCTCCTGCGGGATATAGATAAAATTTCCTTCCTGCAGCAGACTGACCGCTTCCATAAAACTGTACCCATCTACCTGTGTCAGAAACCGCAGAGCACTGATGCCACCGATGTCCCTCGATTTCCAGTGCCATTTGCTGGTTACCTCGTTGATCTTGAAACTGTCATGATCCGTCAGTTCCCATTCATTGATTGTCCTTGTTTTCTTAAGGCGGTAAGGCTGGTTCTCCCTCAGATACTCATACGCCCGGATTTTCTTCAGTTCCCGGATCTGTTCTTCACTGACCCATGGCATTACATGACGGTATTCCGCAGCGCTTCCACCTTATCTGTCCGCTCCCACGGAAATTCCTTTCTTCCAAAATGCCCATATACTGCAGTCTGTTTAAAAATCGGCCGCTTTAAGCGCAGCGTATCTATGATCTGGTTCGGTGTCAGGGCGAACACCAGTGGGATCGCCGCCGCAAGGCAGTCATCCGCACAGATTTTTCCCGTTCCAAAAGTATCCACCTGCACCATGACTGGCTGTGCCACACCGATAGCGTAAGCGAGGGACACCTGGCATCGGCTGGCAAGGCCGGCAGCTACCATGTTCTTCGCAATATACCTGGCCATATACGCACCGGAGCGGTCTACTTTCGAACAGTCTTTTCCAGAGAAAGCCCCGCCTCCATGCGGAACAATACTTCCGTAAGTATCCACCATCAGTTTCCGGCCGGTAAGCCCGGTATCTGCATCCAGCCCGCCGCAGACAAATCTCCCTGACGGGTTGATATAAACAGCCGTATCCTCATCCGCAGGGAGCAGCCGTAAAGCTGGAGTCAGCACTTTGTTCCTGATCTCCTGCTCCAGCTTCTTCAGGTTCTTATCCTTTGTATGCTGGCAGGACACGACCACGCTGTCCAGACGGACTGGCCTGCCATCCTCATATTCCACCGTCACCTGTGCCTTTCCATCCGGCAAAATCCCCTCAATAAAATGGCTCCGCCTGCTGGCAGCCAGTTCCCGGACAATCCGGTTCGCCAGTACCACTGGCATCGGCAGAAACTGCGGTGTCTCGTCACATGCATAGCCGATCATCACGCCCTGGTCCCCAGCGCCATTCTCCCATCCCGGCTGGTTAGGTGGAAGACCGCAGCGTTTCTCCCTCGAACACTCCACAGCTTTTGCAATATCCGGACTCTGCTGGTGGATCAGCGCATCCATCTCAATATTGTCCGCATGGTATCCCACATCCGAAAGAATCTTTTTCATAATCCCAAACACATATGGCTCATGGGTACTGGTAATCTCCCCGGCTGCCAGGATCATCCCTTTCGTTGCCAGCACTTCGCAGGCTACCCTTGATTCCGGATCAAACTTCAAACACTCATCCAGAATGCTGTCTGCGATCAGGTCGCACAGTTTATCCGGATGCCCTTCCGTAACAGATTCTGCTGTATATAATCGTTTCATAATCAAATCCCAACCTTTCTTTTAAAAAAGGCGGGATACATCCTGATCCCGGACATACCCCGCCTTACTGACATTTTTATTTCTTATTTTCTTTATTTCCCGTCCATCAAACTCAGGACAGTAATACATCTCCCATAAAGAGATTCCTGCAGATATTAAGAGCCGGATCCCCGAACAGCCACTACGATGTTCCTGGCACCATTCCATTCATACGAACACGTTACCAGAGTAAGCACCTGCTTTAAGTCATCCGCTGCAGGATTTTTCCCATTGTCGAACAGTTCCAGGGCTTTTGCCTGCGCAATATAGGAAAAGAGCCCGTCCGGTTCCTGAAAAGAAACCTGCTGGAATGGGAACATAGAGACATCCGCTTTCAGGACTGCCACGACAGTATAAACAGATACGCCATCGATAGTCTGGAAAAGAACAGACGGGTGTTCCTTGCAGTAGCCGTAAGACGCATATCGGTCAAGGTTCCCGAACATTACACCGCTGTTCATGTTATGCCCGTATATGACAAGGTTCTCTCCTTCCCGGACATCGCAGTTCCATTGCAGGAACAGGCTCCCATTGATATCTGATTCGCCTTTATAATTCCGGCGCAGATAATATTCCGGCTCACCCGCACTGCCCTGGAGGACAGGGTAATCGATGCCTGTGTCCGGGATTGTAAGCCACCCTTTCACATCCGGGTATTGTTCCTGTAAAGCTGCGAGATCAACAAGAGGCGGCACAGTGCTTTTTTCCCCAGCTGGCTGCCCTTCCCCGGAGGTTTCCTCCGGAAGATGTTCTCCCGGAAAATCATCCTTCAGTGTCTCTGCCAGTTCCCGGTTTTCTTCCGGCACGGCTACCATGTGATAATACAGAATCCCCGCACTGGTACAAAAAACCAGAACCAGAAGCAACTGCAACATACAGTGGATGACAGCCTGATATCTGCATGGATTACCGTTCCCATCCCTTTTTCCTGCTTTTTGCATTCCTGGCCTTCACTTCCTTTTCTGTCCGGCATACGGCATCCATGACTGGCTCCGTTGGGATCCCATTCTGTTTACACCCCTCCAGGATTCCATGCAGATAAAAATCCGATGGCCGGGCCGGGTAGTCTTTATGGGGCACATTCATGACATACACCATGCACTTATAGGCAGTTCCATCTTCTGCCCTGACATGGATGGTTTTCTTCCCATACAAGTATGGATATCCTTCATATCGGTTCAGACTCTTTTCACACGCCCCGGTGATCTTCCATAAAACGCCATCCACATGGCTGCCCTTTTCCGGCAGGATCGTTGCCACGCCGCTTTCAGGGTTCTGGCTGCAAAAAGCAAGGCGGTAATCGTCCAGCCGGACATTCCCTACAACCTCTGCGGCCGGACACCGGAAGTCCATCTGGTCCAGGTTCATATTGCTGCCATAGGCGAAATACAGTGTCTCTGCCAATCTGCCACCTTCTTTCTGATTTTGGTTTAAAATATAGGAGCCCGCATCATGGCAGACTCCCATCGGTTCATGGCTGTTAACCATTTTTACGTTTCTTCCTTCTTCTGCTTACCGCAAATCCAGCTAATCCGGCTGCAGACAAAAGCATCAGGATGACCGGGATCCAGAGGTTCGTCTCATCCCCTGTTTTCGGCACATCGGTCGGTTTTGCCTCATCCTTCATGATAACTTTCTGGATTTCAGCGGTATCTTTCACTTCAAAGGTAATATCCTCGGCTACCAGATAACCGTCCGGGGCCTGCTCCTCGCGCAATGTATATGTGCCGATTGGCAGTTTTTCAATATAATGCGGCTTATCGGAAGATACCCAGCTTTCCACCACCTTGCCTTCACTGTCGAGGATCGTCAGTTTCGCCCCCGGCAGTTCTTTCTTTCCGGTGATATCCGTCTTGCTGATCTCCACTTTGGTTACATCGTCCTCCATCTTGACCTTCTGGATCTCCACGGTATCCTCAATGGTGAATTCAACACTTTCTGCTGTCACATATCCATCCGCAGGTTTCGTTTCGACCAGCGTGTAAGTCTTGCCGACCACCAGCTCTTTGATCACATGGGGTTCTTTTTCAGACACCCATTCATCCACGATTTTACCGGATTCGTCAACCACCTGAAGCTTTGCCCCCGGCAGTTCCTCCCCGGTGGTCAGATCAGATTTTGTGACCTCCACAGTGGTCGGCTCATCCTCAAAAGTAAATGCATAGGAAACTTCCGCAGTGTCCTCTCCCTGATATTCAAACGTAAATTCTTTTACCTCATCTGTCGTTGCGAAACCAGCCGGAGCATAGAACTCTTTCACATAATATTTTCCGTCCACCGGGAGATCTGCCACAAAGGTAATCTTCCCTTCTGCATCCGTAGACTTCAGTTCAATGACTGTATCTGCCTCGATCAGGACTTTTCCCGATGCAGACAGGATATCTTCTTTCGTGTAAAGCCCGAAGATTGCTCCCTCCAGTACACGGTCGCTGTCCTTTTCTTTCTTTAATACGGACACGGCCGCCCTCTGTCTGTTGTTCTGCCAGTCCTCATCATATACCACGACCGGGGTATCCTGGTCACGGTAAGAAAGATCCACATATCTCGGTTCCCCATCCAGCACATAGCCATAGGCTGTGCCGACTTCAACCACATAGTATTTTCCTACAGGCAGGTTTTCCACTTTTGCGATACCCATTTCATCGGTTGTTACCGTCTCGACCAGCTCATCCTTTTTATAATGATCTTCACTGACGCCATCGGCTGCTTTGATATCCTCGGCTGCATAGATTTCAAAGGTAACATCCGTCAGGTTCCCGGTAATATAGTTAAAGATATGCTCTACAACTCCCTTTACCTGGCTGACTAATGTCACGCTGTCAAGGAATTCACCCTTTTTATTGACGATCAGGGTTGCGGTTGGCACCTCATCCTCCATCTCCACTTTCTGGATCTCGGCTGTATCCTCCACCGTAAAGGTGATATCCGTTGTTTTCAGGTAACCAAACGGTGCAAAGGATTCGCGCAGTATATAAGTCTCTCCGGCTATCAGACGTTTCATGACATGCGGCTCATCTTTCACGGATACCCAGCTGTCAACCGTATTTCCGTCTTTATCGATAACAGAAAGGGATGCGCCGGAAAGCTCCACGCCTGTGGTGATATCCGATTTCGTGATCTCAACCGTTGTCGGCTCATTCTTCTTTACGGATTCCAGTTTCACCACCGGGATATCCTGTCCCTGATAGGAAGCGTCAAAGGTGAGGATCTCATCCGAAGATACAAATCCGTCCGGCGCTGCCAGCTCTTTCACATAATATTTTCCGAGCGGCAGATCAAGCGTAAAGGCTGCCCGCCCTCTTTCGTCACTGGTTACCGTTTCCAGAAGGGTGTCTGCTGTTACGAGGGTCTTGTCACCGGATACGATATCTTCTGCATTATAAAGGCCGAACTCGGCTCCCGCTACGACCGCCCCGTTTTCTGCATCCTGCTTCTCTACCGTGATGCTGACTTTCTGCCTGTCATTGGTAAACTCTGCGTTTTCTGTAATAACCGGGGTGTCCTGTCCTTCATAGACAAATTCCACTTCCTTTGAAGAAGTATTCAGGACATATCCTTCCGGCGCAGTCACTTCTTCGATCCGGTATTTTCCGAGCGGCAGGTCCTCTACCACTGCTTTCCCTTCCCCGTCTGTTGTCACGGTCGCAACCAACGCACCGGAAGCATACTCCAGATTGCGGTTCCCGGATTCACCAGTCTGATGGTCTGCGGTGTAGATATCCTCTGCAGCATATACCTTGAACACAGCGCCTGCAAGGTCTGCCGTCTCATAGTGGAAATCCTTATCAAATCCGGACAGCACTTCCCCATCCTTATGGATGACAAGTTCACCCTTTGCCGGATGGTTCTCATAGGCCACTTCGATAATGGCATCTTTGCTCACGCCATCCACCTGATATGCGGTATTGGAATCCACTTTGATTTCTACATAGCCTGTATTTAACGTATATCCGTCCGGGGCTGTCACTTCCTCGATCCGGTAATTTCCCGGCTGCAGGTTCTCCGGCAGGATCAGGTACCCTTCCTCATTGGTAAAATAGGATTTATGCACGGTGGTATGCGGATACGTTGTTACCTGTTCCACATATTTCCCGTTATCCAGATCGTAGACCTTAAATTCCGTATTAGGAACCAGCACAGGCTGTTTGGTTTCATCATCTTTCTTGATGATCTTTAGCTTCGCTTCGAACTCATCGTCCAGCAGTACCCGCCATGTCTGCGGTTCGGTCTTATTCTCCGATATCGTCACCATAAAATCATCCACCGGGGTGAAGTTATGCGGGGTTGTTGTCTCACGCACGATATAAGTCCCATAAGGGATTGGGATTGAGCATGCGTATCCCTTTTCATCGGTAAACATTTCTGTTTTTCCATCTGCGGTCAGCACGATCGGCTCTGCGGATGCAAAATCATAGGAACCGTCCGCTTTGGTTTTCAGGCTGCTTACAAGGTATGCGGAAAATCCGGCGCCGGATAAAAGATCCGCATCCGTCTTGCCATTATTCGCCGCTTTGATCACCTGGAACGGCTGCTTGATCACCTGTTCCGGGGATTCTGCGGTACGCTCCACGGTTTTCACCTTGTCACCCTCATAGTTTACATCGATATCATGCTCTTTTTCATCCGCAAGGTATCCAACCGGAGGGGTAAGCTCTTTCACATAATATTTTCCGAGGTACAGGTCCTCCACGGATGCATTTCCCTTTGCGTCCACAGTCAATGTGGTAACCTGGGCGCCTGCTTTATAGAGGATGCCTGTCTTTCCATCCGGATGCACGATATCCTCACGGGCATACAATCCATATACCGCGCCCTCAAAGACCGCATCGCCCTGTGTCACTTCTCCGGTCTCTTTATCTTTCTTTACCAGATGGATCGTTCCTCTGACGCGCTCATCCGTCACATTCTGTGTGACCGTTTTCCCAAGCACAAGTTTTACGCCATACGCCTTAGTATCGATCAGATACCCAGTCGGGACAGAAATCTCTTTCAGATATACGGTATCCTGTGTTTTTGTGATCATCAGGCTGGAAGCGCCATTGCTGTCAGTGGCCGGCATTTGGGCGATCAGCTTCGTACAGTCTTTGTCACTGTAAATGCCATATACGGCACCTGCAAGCCCGTTTCCTGTCTGGCTGTCCTTTTTAATGATCTCAACAGTTGCCACCTTTACCCAGCTCACTTTGAAATCTACATATTTTTCATCATCCACACCCTCACCAAATACAAGGGCCAGGTCCTGTGTGCCAGATCCTGTGGTGATCTTATAAGCACTGAAATCCTTGGTGATGCTTCCTTTCATTGTAATAGCCCAGGCATCCTTTACATCCTCTGCCTGTGTCAGCGGTGCGGAGAGATAGAACTTTGTACCGCCGCTTACTTCCACGCTTGCGCCTGCCGCACTGGTCTTTCCGGTAGTTACGTTATGGAATTTGACTCCCTTTGGCAGTTTCATGGTGATTGTCTGCAGCTCATCCGCTTTAAATGTGATTTCTTTTGTCCGCTGTGAGTTTCCGTCAATATATGCAGTCACATCCGCATCGGAGAAGGACATCGCTACATCCGGGATATCCGGCTGGCTCACACAGTAATTGTAAAGTTCCATTGCCAGTTCCTGTCCGGTGGAATTCGTACCAGAAAAAGCGTCACCGCTCCCATTGGCATAAGCAGCCGCCAGATGGGTAATGATAAAGCGTTTTCCTGTGGAAAAGTCCGGATGCTTCTCATCAAAGAATCCATTTTCACCGCTGGCTTTCGTTCCGTAATAACATACTTTTGCCAGAGTCTTTCCATCCGAGAGCTTGTTGATCGTGTACACGCCATCTCCCGGTCCCGGTTTGGATGGCTGCACACAATAAGCGGTTGCAGTGATATTTCCGAACTGAACCGTGTATGGGCAGGTCAGATAAGTTCCAAGGCCATAATCTGCATAATAATACCATGGTCCTTTTGTTACCGTTACACTTAAATTCCCGGTATTGGATCTCGCAGAAGCCATAAAGGTAACGCTCTCCCCTGCTTCAAGCGAAAACAGCCCGACTTCTTCCTCCACGGCCTGCTCCATAACATCGGAAACAGACAGTCCGCTTTCCTCATCCACGGTATCCTGCGTTTCCGCTTCTTCAAGTGCTTCATCCAGCTCTGTTTCCGTTAATCCCTCTGTCTGCACGGAACTATCCGGCTCACCGTCTGTCTGGGGTTCGGTCTGTGGCTCTGTCTGGGGTTCGGTCTCCTGGCTTTCCGTCTGCGAGGCATCCTCCCCGTCATCCTGGGATTCTTCCGTCTGCCCTGCGTCCTGGCTCTCAGCCTCTGTCTCCACGCTGCTGCGTAAGACAGATCCTGTTTCCTTTACTGCCACGTTCCGGCTGATCTGGTAAACAGGATGGTCCGTAGTCTGAGGTTCCACATAATAGACTGCCTTATAGGTATCGGCATGGTCTGTGGAAAAATCTTCCCCTTTGGTATTTTTCGCTTCTTCAAATGTGACTTTTACTTTATTGTCATCGATGATGTCGATGCCCGTAAAATCAAACGTAATGTCAAAATCACTGCCGACCTCCACCTCATAGTCATGTGCTGTAACCACTTCATCCTCATCCAGCTGGTCTTTGACTTCCTCATAAACCGGAGGTTTCTTTTCCTCCTGGCCTGTTTCTGCAGCAGAGGCAGCCAAAGGTGATAAAGCTCCGGACAGGATTGTTACCGCAGCCAGCAGGCCGGATACGATACGTTTCATATTTCTTTTCATTTTCATGATCTGTTCATCCTTTCAAAAAATAAGCCGGAAAGAGGTTGCTCTATCCGGCTGGTTTTATTTCTTTCATATTTAATTGTTATATCACCGGGGTTCCTGCCCCCGGTTTCTTTGCTGTAAGCAGGCATACTGGCTCTTGTCATAACGCCACGCCCGGTCACCTTCCAGATTCTTCAAAAGGTGTTCCCGGACATTTTTATATTCCGGCCCGATCAGCCCAAGCCTTAAAAGAAATGTACGGAATGTAAACGCAGGATTTTCGGATATCTCCGTTTTCCGCATCTGTGTGCATTTCTGGTTGATGGCCTGCGCCGAGATCGCCAGCGCTAGCGTGATGTTCGCCCGCACCTGCCCCGCATGGAGCGTGCTTTCAAAACAGCGCCATTCCAGCGTTCCTTTCGAGAACACCGCATGCAGGTTCAGGGCATAATATCGGCTCCAGTTGTAATGTTCATCGCTGCCATCACCGCCCTCATACCATGCCCTCTTAAATTTTTCCATCGTAATCGTGCTGTTTGGCATCTTCCGGATCTTTTCCAGCACAGCCGGACGCACCTTCTGGCAATAATCCCGCTCCCTGGAAGTCTGCACTTTCAGTGCTTTGAACAGGATATCCTCTTTAGAATACATGATCGTCATGGCATTCTTCAGGCTTCTTGGCGTGTGATTGGAAGCGTCCACATGGACATGCTGGCCGCAGGAACTATTGACAAATGCCCCATGATGTCGCAGACACCGGACAACTTCCTGCAGCTTTCCCATTTCGGAATACTCCAGTTTCGGGCTTACCATCTCGGTTGAATATTCCCCGTCTGCCCATACTTTACGGCCTGCCTCTTTTTTTTCGGTACAGATACTGCCATCCCTGGAGAATTTCCATTCCTTTCCCTGCTGGTCGCGCACACACCACGAATCATACGAAGTCCTGTGGTAATAGTCTGTACCAAACATTTGTGCCACAGCCTTTGCCGCGCGCAGTCTGGTGATACCCGTCATTTCGATCTCTGTACCAAAATACTGGTCCCGCAGGTCAATCGGCATAGACAGCATCCTCCAGCCTTAATTCCTCATCCACCGCTTTCAGATTTCTGCCAATGGCTTCGACAACCGTCACAGTCACGCCATTTCCGGCCTGCTTATAAAGCTGCCTGTCAGACATCCCTACGACCATCCGGTCAATCTGGCTGTCGTAATATCCCTGCAGCCGCAGACATTCCCTGGGGATCAGCCTGCGGATCCGTCCATGGTAAACAACGCCATGGCGGTCTGTAGCCGTGATCGTAAACATCGGTTCCTCCGGCTCTTTCATCCTCCGGCCATTCTGCCTTTTCTTAAGCCTGTCCGGTGTCAGGATCGCCCTCGGCCCTGTCTCAACAAGGACACCGGAACACTCCCCTTTATGTTTATGGATACTGGAATCCTGCCTTGTATTCAGGCAACGGGCATGTTCCGTCACGATCGGCGGAACAGACAGATCCACAAAGTGAACCGTTCCCTGCTGGCTCTCCGTTGTCAGTGTATGGGCGATCTCATGCCCGACTCTCCCCCTGCGAGTGTTTAAGTTCGCATACCCAAGGTCAATGCTGTCACCGGGATATGCCATCTTGTATCCTTTTTTCGTATTCTCCTTGATCGGGATCCCCACTTCATAAAGCCCGGTCTTGCCTCCCATGCCCCCGGCCTGTGAAGTAAGCGTACAGCTTACTCCGGCAGGATCGTAGACTCTTTTTCCCTGGCTTCCTGCAAGGATTTGTATAAGAGCTGCTCCGTTTGGTACTGGGACAGGTAATATTTTTCCGGCACATCTTCCATCAAGATATCCGATAAGATACACCCGCTTTCTTGACTGCGGGACTCCGAAATCCTTGCTGTTAAGCACCTTCCACTCGACATGGTACCCCAGCTCAGAAAACGTACCGAGGATGGTGTGAAACGTCCTCCCTTTGTCATGCGATAAGAGTCCGGGAACATTCTCAAGGAGAAAATACGCAGGTCGTTTGTCTGCAACCAGTCTGGCAGCTTCAAAGAACAGGGTTCCTCTGGCATCGCCAAACCCTCCACGTTTTCCGGCAATGGAGAAAGCCTGGCAAGGAAATCCTGCGCATAAAAGATCAAAGTCCGGCATGGCTCCTGTTTCAATTTTTCTTGCATCGTCACAATACCACTCCCCTTCCGTATCGAACAGCCTTCGGTAGTTCGTGTCCGCATAGGAGTCCATTTCGCAGTGTCCGACACATTCAAAACCCCCGGCACGTCTCAGCCCTTCACGGAATCCACCGATTCCGCTGAATAAATCAAAAAATCGAATCGTTCCGGCTATCCGCCTCCTTTCTGAAAAAAAACGGCATGGCTTTTAACCACACCGTTTCCTCTGCTTCTGATCTGTTGTTTTCCATGTATCTGCTGATTATGCTCCTATTGGTTCTTCACCCTCATCTTTTCCCTCTGGTTCATCCGGCTCTGCTCCGGTATCCTCTGGTTTCCCGGATGGCAGCACTGTTTCGGATCCTTCGGTCACCTCTGGTTCTTCGGATTCGGGTTCTCCCTCAGTTTCTTCCGGTTCTTCCCCGGCTCCCTCAGTGCTTTCCGATTCTTCCTTGGCTCTCTCCGGTTCTTCCCCGGCTCCTTCCGGTTCTTCTTCGGCGCCCTCTTGTTCTTCTTCAGCCCCTTCTGCATCTTCCTGCCGGGATGCTGCAATTTCTTTTGCCCTTCTCGCATTCTCCTGCTCATCCTCTATTTCCTTGATTGCTTTCTCGATGATGCTTGTAAGGAAATCCTTCTGTTTGCATCCCTTCCATGCGACTGCTGCTTTGAGCCTTCCGAATAATTCCTCTGTTACCTGTACTGCGATTGTTCTTGCTGCCATCTGGTCCACTCCTTTTTCCATAAAATGTTCTTCGATTACCTGTTGCAGAAATTCTGGTGTGCTGATCCCACGCTGTTCGATCTCCCCTCTGACCTTCGCATGAAGTTCGACCGGGATCCTGCCGCATATGTTCTTCATTTCCATCTGCGCTCTCTCCTTTCGTTTTGTTATACACACCATACTCCAAAGATGCATACAAAGCTATTCACAATACCCAACAAACATCGGCTCCCAGATCATTGCATAACCAACAATACATAGATGTATCTATACTTTCAAAACAGCACCACCTCCTTTACATCCCATCCTCCATCGCAGACAGAAAATCCAGCATCTGCACTGGAATTTCATCCGCTTCTGCCTGCACCGGGTTCTCAGACACGAAATGCGTATGCTTAAGTTCTTCCCGGATCACCTGGCGGATTATCCCCACCATTTTTTCACTGTCCTCAGACTGTAAGATCGCCTGAACCAGAAAAGCATTTTTTTGTCCGTTAGGAACACGCTGCAATATCTCCCATGCCCGTTTATGCTCCGGATCATCCAGTGTCGGGCGGAACGAAAAAACGGGGCGGCTCACCTCGCGCACATCTGCCCCACAATCCGTTCATATCCGGCAGCGTTGGCTTTTACGTCTGTTAGGTAAAAAGCCCTGCAAAGCCCGTCCTGCGGCGTCACGTGGCGTCTTACGATGGTGGAGCCGCCACCCATAAAAACGGAGGGGATTGCCCGCAGGTCAAAGCCTGCCTCCATAATGGCAGACAGGATCCGCTCTGTATAACTGCGCCCATTCTTCTGGATGATCTCTTTGGCTTTCGGATCCAGGCTGCAGCTGTTTCCATTCAGGACACGCTCAATCTGGATATCTGTCACAGACAGCCCGGTACTCCTGCGCACCTGTTCCATTGTTTCATCGATACAGCGGATAACGCCAAGCTCAAGGCTGCGGCAGGTAGCCGCATTAGGAACAGCATTATCCAGCCGCATCAGGTCCACGGTCCAGCCGCCAATGTCCACCAAAAGAACAGACGGTTCATCCCGGACATACTCCGGATGGAGAGCCAGCGCAGAATAGCCCTGGGGGAACAGTTTCACATCCTCGATTGTTAGTTCATACGCTTCGTTTTCATATCGGAAACAAAGCGGCTGCTCCTTCCGGAACAGATACTGCCGGAAAGCCGTCTTTTCCCTTCCAAAACCTGCAAGCGGCAATCCGGCTGCGAGGATGATCTTTCCCTTTCTCCCTGCCCTGCGGTATTCGATTTCCTGTGCCAGTGCTGCCATGGTCAGCAGGTAATAATTATCATTGGCAGTCTTATCTTTCATAAGCGTCTGGCGTCCGGTACCGCAGACATAATAATTCCCCGCATACTGCAGCACGTTCTGCATCGTGTATGGCTCATAGTCATACCGGGACAGTCCTGTTGGGAAACAGATATGCGGGGTTTTCATGGCATAATAGCCATGGTCGATTCCTATAATCATAGGCTCACATCCCTTCTATTTAATTTTTGAAACTGTGGGGGATCTTTGAACATCCACTGCGGGAAACCTGCCGGGAAAGGGAGTGCCTGCCGGCGGCGGGGATTTTTTTCCCAGCTGGTTAGAGTTCCCCAAAAAAATGGCAGTCAGAACTTTTTCTAAAAAGTCTGCCTGCCATTTTTTATAGTTTTCCGTATTATGGTGCGGGATTTGATTGTGCCGGATTGGATTTTTATGATTCTTCATCACTGCATTCTTTTCCCATCACAGCCCCTGCCTTTCTATCAGAAATGCCAGGATATCTTCCAGCGCATACTGGTAAATCAGATCGGCATATCGGCTCCAGCAATCATTGATGGAGCAGGTAAGCAGGTCAACCTGATCCATGATATCCTTTGGTGGATTCATAGATTTTAAGATTTTATCCTGCTGCAGCGATTTTTCCCGCCTTTTCTGATATTCTTCATCTTTCTCCAGGAATTCCATCTCTGCATCGCTGGTCCTTGCCTCTATCAGCATATCCGCCAGTTTTTTCTTTCTTGCCACATCTCCATCCGGATTGATCTCCTTCTGGATGCTTCTTAACATGCGCCCGTAAGAGAATACATGAGACTGTCCATAATAATAGTGGTATTCCTTTTCCAGACGCTCCATGTCATCCTGATTGGACAGGTATTCTTTTAAAGCATAGTGTTCTTTTTCATTTAAAGTAACTGCCCCATCCCCATCCACCGCTTTTTGCAGCATTGGATACTCTTTGATCAGTTTCCTCTGCCTTTTTTCTACATCCTGGTATTCCGGATGTTCTTTTCTCAGATACTTTACGATCTGCTCGCCCACTTTCATTTCTATGGCATCCATCCACAGTTCTTCTAATTGTACATGCATTCCGCTTCGCTCCCTTCTTATTCATTGTGTTCTATCAAGCATTACACTATACCATTTTCGGCTGAGAAAGCTATTCACAGAATGCAACAAGATTTTCTTCCACAGATCGTGCAAACTACCTATTATCGCTATCTGGATGGATCGTTTCGCTTTTTAGGTTTATCCCTATTTTTTTGTTTCGCCTTTTTAAGTTTCCGCACCTCAGCTGCCCCTTTTTCTACCATTGCTTTCAGCTCCGGCAGTGAAATATTCCAAATGGAAGAATCCTTGCTGAAAAAGCGGATACCATGCGTTTTCATAATCATGTCACCTATTTCGGGATATACCGTAACCACATCCGGAGGCTGCAATGGATACTCAATCAGGGGATGATATTTAATCTCCCCGGATATTTCCTCCAGCACCCTTTCTTCCATTTCCGGTGTGCAATCCTCATAAGCGCTCCGTCCGGTCAGTTCATGATAGGCTTCATCCCCAACATAATTAAGTAATTCAAATTCACAGTCTCCATACTGCTCTACTTTTGTCAGGGAATCCGGATTCTCCAACGCCGCCATATAGATTTCTTTCCCCTGTGCGATCAGCCATGCCCTGAAATCCATAAACCCATCATCCGAACAGCCATACTCTTTTATTAGAGTGGCTGCCGTCCAAAGCCCGTATTGATCGGCTGCATCCCGGTACCCGTGCATAATCGCATGAAATTGCAGGGATTGTTCCGGCGGCATACGAAGCAGTTCTTTTTTGATCCAGGAAATAGATGCGTCCATATCCTGTCCGCATTGATTTTTTGTTTCTTCAATGAGCTGCCAGAAAGTTTCTTTATTTATTTCCGTTATTTTACTGCCCATATCAAGCCTCCCTCATTATACTTGTGGATAAACCTCACGATCTTTCCTGCTCTTTTTTCCTGCCTGCTTTTTCCGTCACCATCTCCCGGCTCATATCCTCAAAGAAATACTCCGCCAGATGCTTCATCCCCTCAAAGGACTGTTCATCAGGCATGGCTATTGAAATAACCACGGCATCTATATATTTTTTCCCATTTATTTCACGGTACAGTTCCTGATAATCTCCCCAATAACCCTCCCCGCCTGTCTTAATATCCTCATATCGTCCATCAACCTCAATCAGGTAGCATGCCGTATCAACACCAATTTCTTTTCGTTCTGTCTTTTGTGACGCATACATCTTTTCATCCATATATATGGGAAGATGTTGTTCCGGGGCAAAATAAACGGTCATTGTCCGTGCCATGTATCCTGGAAACTCAGGATATTCCGTTTCCGTCAGCAATACGCCTGCCTTAAACTCCGGATTGGGCTTATAATCGACTACCAGCTTTTTAAGTCTCTCCGGTTCATTTTTAAAATCTTCATAATACAATGGATCCCCAAATTGAATTCGTTTGGGACATTTAATTTTTAATTTTTCTTTCCGCACTCTATCACCTCCTAGCATTGATGCGTTTCGCCACATTTTGTTGCATAATTCCTGACTCCCGAACGCTTTCTTTACCATTTCAAGTAATTAAATGAAATTTATTCTATTTTCTCCAAAAAGAAAATAGCCGGAAAAATCCGACTATTCCTTATTATCTATATCATAATAGGTTACATTTATTTTTTATTAAAAAGGATTGCTTCCTTAGTACATTTACGCTTTTGAATGTGTTTTAGTTTAAAAGATATCACTTTAACTAACCCAATGTCTTCTTATATGCTATTTATATATCCCAATATCGCAACACCTTATCTACAGCTGATACCACACGCACCTTAAAGCGTGTATATTTTCCATAAAACTGTATTTTGAAAATATAATACTGCTTTCTAAGAGGTATTATATCTAGGTAGCATAAAATTCCAAAAACACTTATTATTATGAAAATAATTACCCCATTTTTCTCTCCTTCTCATCCTATTTAAAAAATAATTTGTTCATTGAATTTAAAATTGTTAATGCCTGTTGAAAAATTATTTTTTTAGGTAAGTTCTCCATTCCATATAGTCGTGCCCACTCTTCAATAGCACTGCCGACTAACCTCATGAGGTCTTGTGTCATTTGGTCTTGCATCGTTTCATTACTTGCTTCTTGTCTCTTCTCAGATAACGCATCAGAAACAACCTCATCTACTTTATTACACAATTCTACTTTTCCATCTCTGTCCTCTTTTTGACGAGAGGACAATGTGTTTTTTCCGAACCTTCTTACACTTTTAATATGAAAAATTTTTTTAAAACCCATTCATGTAGACCTCCAAATTACTATTAAGCATATCATTTAATCGATCCATATACCCCATCGCATAGTCAAGTGCTGCCCCGTCCATATGGAGTTGATCAATAAAAACCTGAGTTTTTGCTATCTCATCAATATTAGCCCTGGCTACTTCTCCCATTCCTCGTGCTCTCGCAATCGTTTGAAAAGCTCGAATTTTTTCTTTCAAGATAATTGATTCCTGCTTCTTTACCGTCCTAAGAGTCTTGTATGTGTTAACCATAGCTCCTAATGCGGTGCTAACTTCTTTAGCTGCTGTCCAAACTGTAAGATTATTACTCATAATACCACACTCCTTCGTACATGCTAAGTTCACAGCCTTCAGGCAAAGCAAGAAGAATATTTTTTCATTATCTTCTTGATATTACCATTTTATACCATTAAAGAAGTACAAGCAATTACGTGGTTTGTGAGAATAGAAAGACGGTTTGTGACAAAACAAATAATATTTTTGTCACAAACCGTCACATCACAGATGATTAATTATTTCTGTTAAATCTTCACAAGTTTGGATACACCTATTCCAAACAAGCGTATTAGTAGTATCAGTCAACTTTGGATTAACACACAATGTCCTGGCACCCGATATATACGCAAACCGATCATTAACAGAATTTCCAATAAATAATATATCTCTTGGCGAAATTTTTAACTCCATTGCAATTTCTGTTATAAAATCTGCTTTACCTTCAAAATCGTACTTTGTCCCAATTATCTCCGTTAAAAAACCGCTTTGATTATACCTAAATTGATTAGCCTTTATTCCATCTACATACTGATACAAACTACCCAAAACCAAACGGATAACTGAAAGTATTGAACCAGAAACTATATATATCTTGATATCACGTTTTTGCAATTCTCGGAAAGTTTTCCGAGTTCCTTTCATTAATTTAATTTTCGAAGCAATATTCTCTACCGTATTTCTATGCAAATTACGTTCACGAAATTTTTCTTCTGTCAATTTACACCACTCCGCATGAGAAATTTCGTTTCTATCATATCTCATATGTAATTCCTGGCACATTCTTACATCATAATCAAGACTTATCCATAAACTTTCCCATGTCGTCCTATTAGTTTTTCCAGACGTTAATGTCCCATCAAAATCAAAAACAACAACCTGCGTTCTTCCTGTTGGCTGAATATCATTTAGTCCATATACATCTACAGAATATTTGTTTTTTGCCAAATCATAACATATGTTTAGTATCTCTCCGGCAAATTGATTCATCATAGGATATAGTATTCTTAATTTATGATATAAAACCTTTGCTTTTTGTCCTATTAAAAAAATCCTTATTTCTTCATACACTTTATTATCTTTTTGAGGATCACATGTAATGTTATCAACCAAATACTCTTTTATGTCAATAATTCCTTGTTGACGCGGAAGACATCTTCCTTCAAACCAATATCTAACTGTCGACGCACTCCAATGATATTTTTCTGCAAAATAATAATAATCAAGCTTGTACTCATCAAAAAATCTTTTCAGCCAAATGCCAAATTGCTTTTTCCAAATTGAATTATCCTTTTTTCTGCTCATAGTATCTCCCATCCCCTAACACGGTACTATATTTTGTAAATCAAATAATAAAATGAAGCTATGCCTATTTTCTAGGTTTCCAGCTCTTTTTTTAATATAACAAAACATAATTTGTGATATTCTCATTATACCTTTGTATACTTAACTACTGCTCCTCACTCTCCCTTAATAATTTCTCCAATTTTTTGTTTACCTTGATACGATTATCAATTTGCAACTTTCCACAAAACATATAACACATTTTTAAAATAAACCACCATGTATACAATACTTTATAGGAATTGAATTGTTTATCAGCAACTAAGCCATGTGCAATATCATTTCGCATGTTAAAACCGAACTTAGAACAAAAAATAGTCTTGATTGCCAATAAGAAATCATCATCAAGACATTCTTTTACTCCTTCCAATTCTAAAACAGCATGCATTGTCTTTAATTCCTCTATACCATTCTCATTCAAATTATAAACTGGCTCACCACATTGCATTGCAAGCTCTCGAACCGAATTTTCTACTTGTGGAATAAGTATATATAATGCAGTCAAGAAATCACCTAAAAATCCTGCCATTAGCCCTTTAATATATGCCTCTTTTCTATCCTCTGGCACAATAACGCTATTTTCGACAATCTCTCGTATATCTTTTTCTTCAATTACAAACTTTGAACGAATATAATTTAATGTGTTCCAAATCATAATTTGAGAAAAAAAATCCATTAATTCTGAAGTTCTATGTTCCAATGCATCCTGAAATGCCCCTAGATCAACTTCATCATTAGATTTTTTTATAGGTCTGCTTTTTGCAATGGATTTTCCATCTTTTCCTAATATCCCTATTGGAAACAAGCTCCCAAATCCGAAGAAAGTGTCTGCAGAACTTGTGACAGACTGTTCTACTCGTTTTCTTTCCGGCACAGGAATAAACAACGCAAAATAACAAATTATTTCTTCCTTATCTAAAACTTCAAGCTGCTTTATCAATTGCCTAACAGTTTCCCGATTATCCTGTTGAGATGAAAATACTGGAATATCCGATACCATCCTCTTTTCCATTTCATCAACTCGTTTAAGCAATTCCTTTCGTTCTGTTTCAGTACCTTCGATTGTTTTTAATATATTTATTGCATTTTTTAAAAAAGTGATTGATCTTATCAAACTCCCAGTCTCTGAGGTATTAAGAATATTTCCTGCCATCATAATTGCTCTGACTTTACGCCTACGTATTTCAATTAATTTAGGCTCAGATACACATTTTTTCTTTGCCCATTTAAATTTTTTATAGTATAACATTTCAAGTGTGTCGCAAAATTCTCCAATAATATGATAGTCATAACTTTTATCATCATACATATTTAAAATTTTTTCAGTATATTGAAGTAAGTAATCCTCATCAACATGTTCATTCGCAGCCGTTTGAATTAGATGTAATATTTTTCCATGATCCTCATTATTATACTGATTCAACACCCTCATAAGTAATCTACTTCGAATAGATTCATCAATATTTCTACTGTGTATATTTTTTGAAATAGAGACAAGACGATTAATTGCCATAAAATTATAATCAAACCCTTGCGTTGATTCTATGTGGATACGATACAATTCTTCTGCTTGCTTTGCTGCCACAAAGTCTCTGTCCACAACCCATAGAAAATCATTAATCTTTGCCTTATTAATATCTGCAATTGGGTATTCCAATATTTCTTTTAATAAATCTCTATCACTTTTCACATCAGTATCACTCATTTTCCATATATCTCTTGCGAAAGAAAATGGGATATCTTCTGGTCTATATACCCACCGTTCAAGTATAATATCATGTAAAAAATTTTCCGTTCCAAAACAGTCAAGATTAGTTACTTTCTCTAATTCTTCGGCCGCAATATTAAAATTTTTCTCCTCAAGTATTTTGGCAATATCACTTACCAACAAATTTTCCATCCTACCACCTCATGTATATTTGTTACACTGAATTATACGAGAAAGTTTTTTGTTTTGCCAGCATATCTTTTTTAAATGCAAAAGCCAGCAATAATTCTTTCTACATCACAAGTTATCTAAAATCCTTATCCTATCATCTACTTTCTGATATAAAAGAAATTGTCTAAAATCATACAATTCATTTACTAATCACTATCTGGCCGCTGACCCTTTTTTCTAGATTTGTTTTTACTTTTTCGCCTGATTCTTCCGCAGTTTTTGTACCTATATGAATCTTTCTTCTACAGTTCTCCTATCCTTTTATTTCCATGTATTCTATCCACACATCCGCATAAAGGCTTGTCTTATTACTGATAAAAAAATGTATATTTATTTTTATTCTATTGTATTACTATCGCTAGACAATTGTTTATATATATCCTGTTTTAGCTTTGCTAACGGCTCATCTAACGGTTTCATATCAAGGAAATCAAACCATAATGAAAAGACATCTCCCATATCAAGTCCCATTGTCTTTATGTAATATTTCTCTTTAAATGCTTCATATTCTTTGAAATTATGCAGAAGTCTCTTTATATCTGGTATATGTGTTTGATAAATTTCTTCCAATCTAAATACTTTATTTGAAGCAATAGATTTTGGATTCCCTTGAGTATTTACAATTATTTTTTTTACATTCAAAGAATACATGGATTCCACATCATTCAAGGGTATTTCAAAAATCAAACTATCCGTTCCGTCCCGATACGGGTTTAAGTGCCTTTCATCCTTAAACCCCTTTGTTTTTGAATTGCAAATATTACAACTAGGAATCATATTATAAATATTCATTTGCAAATATGGAAATAAGGATTTCGGATAATAGTGGTCTACATCCGCAGTAGTTTTTTCAATTTCTTTTCCTGAATTATAGGATGTTATATATTGTCGATTACAATACGGACAAACCTTAACGCCTGTATTAATAACATAAACATGCCGATTCCAAAGAACTCTTTTCCCCTCTACTCCCTCAACCTTTCTTCCAGAATTAAAATTTTCATAATCTAAAACAGAATCAAAGAGTTCTTTTATCTCTTTAGCTATCTTTTTTTGTTTATCGCTTTCTGGATTCTTAAAAGAAAATTTGAACAAATCAAAAAATGTTTTTTCAAAGTTATCCACAAGCTTTTCCAAATCATCCGAAATACATAAGTCAAGCACCCTTATTACTCTTTCTTGTTTCTTCTGTCCTAAGAGATTCTTTAAAAAGGTGCGGTATTGATCGCATAAAGAATCTGCTGGTTTTTTCGTTGTTCCGCTTAAATATGTTTCTAATTTTTCTAATACTGACTCTCTAATATACTGTTTATGCAAATATATATTTTTCTCTTTAATTGCATTCTTTAATTCAATTTTTATCATTATGTTGTCCTGCCAGCCGTTTGTAGTACAAATCTCTCTGTAGTTTTCTTTTTACAAAAGGCTCTCCTATATTTTCAATAATATACTCTACTTCTTCATTGCTAATATCCTTTGCTTTGTTTTCTATATAGTCTAAAACCTTTTGAATTTTATATTTGGAAAAACCTCCAATACTTCCTTCTTCCATAAAAAATGAATCATAAAACAATTGATTAATATTCGCCCCAAATGTCAAAGTTTCCTGCTTTGTAACTCGACATAAAGATCGCAAATAAATTACCCTATCGTTCGGAATATCTGAGAGAATAATGGGTGAGTGTGAGGCCAAAACTATCTGAACTTTTTTATTATTGAACTCTTCACTTTCATTAATCCATCTCACAATATGCGTTAAAATGTTTTGCTGCCATTTTGGATGAAGATATGCGTCTATTTCATCAATTATTAGCAATATATTTCCCTCTGTCTGTTCCTTCATCACTTTATAAATTGAAGAAAATATATTAATTAATGCCACTTCTCCTGATGACATTGGATTAGGTATAATCCTAAGCATTCGCCACCAAAATGTTTCCGGATTTTGATGTTCATTTAATAAAACTTCAATCAACTTCAAATATCCGTCATTTATTTTTTCAGGAAGATTGAGATATCCATATTGCTTTTCATAATCAGATTTAAATGCTTTTACTTGATAATACCATTGCGCTTCTCTTAGAATAGGTTTCTTATCATAAATTTCAAAGAAATCATCTAATACACTTAAGTCTATTCCCCTAACGTTTCGTATTTTAAGAATCAATTCCTTCTTTCTTAAATCAGGAATTTGATTCATAATTACCTCAAATCCATCTGTCTTTTCTATACTGCAAGCGTTCATTTCAATTTCATCAAAATCAATATTTTTGTGATCTCCATTAAGGACATTCATGAACATGATTATTTCACACAGAATGTTCGCATATATTTTTTTCCAATTATCATTTTGCAAAAACTTTATAATATTCTCATATATATTTTTTCTAATAAAATAAACGCTTTTATCAAATTCACTTAACATTCCAAAATTTTTACTATTTGCAATGTATTCTCCAAATTCTACCACAGACAATTTGAAATCCGAAAAGACAGGAAGTATAGCTGCAATTGAACTAGGTGTATGCCTTACCGCAATCAAAAAATTATAACTAAATGCACTTGCGTATGCATCTTCAATGCCAACTCCCATTTTTTGAGCGTACTTCTGTATCACATCTAAAACCAAACCATCCTCTTTAGATTGCGCCCCATATCCCTCTTGAATATACCGCATTTCTCTTTTTATCATTAACATGGGAGAATTACATATTGATTTTTTATTGTTTCCCTCAGAAAATTCTCCCATGCCTTGATTCCTAATAGTATGACTTACATCAAAAGCATTGGTCAAATATACAATGGACATCTCATGTTTTCTTCTTGCCCGTTCAAATGCATCAGCAGTCATCTCATACAGATTTATCCATTCACAATCTATATCATTATCAATATCTTTCTCAAATGTTTCTTGAGAATAATAGAATATATATAATTTATTACTCTGACCATCACTTTCTTCCTTCAAGTAAATTATGATCTTAGTAAACTTATATTCGTCAATGTCATCATCTACAGGAACAACACTACTACAAATATCGTATATACATTTTGCAACCGTTGTCTTGCCAGCACCATTTTCTCCAACAATTGCTGTAACATCTAAAATATTTTTTCCATAGAAATCACATATGTATTTTTCATTTTTACTGATAAATAACTTATTTAAATCATTATCAAAATGGATCAGATATTCTGGCGAAAAGGAAAATCCCTGATTTTTAATTCGATCATTATAGTTTTCCATCCATAAATAGAGCAATTTCATTCCATAACCCTCTTTACTTTAATTTATATACAAAATTATATCATAGCTCGAATATATTAAAAAGATTCATCTTAATCTCGAATCGATCTACATATCCCAACTAATACCAGAAGAAGGACTCTTCTTACTTATATTTAATTCATCACCGAACTGATATCTCCACTCTTTATTGAAAATTTCAATGATGCAACACATACGTATCATGTTTTTTTATTATAGTAATTGCCTGTTTCACCGTATGGGTACCACACTGTCTGTGATAATAAGCCACATCTCTTGTATGCTTATGGTATAAAATAATTGAGTAATTGCCTGTACGTTGTTTTATTATAATCCATTGATGCCCTGTATTCCGTGATCTAAGTTCATAATATCTATCCGTGATTCGCAAAACCTCGAAATAAATATCTTTAAGACTTTTCCTTTCATCTTTAGTCCATATAATTCTTCTTAATATTTCATGTTCCATACTTTTTTCTCCAAGCACTTTGCTTTCCCCTGATTTCGTGTTTAAACCGATAATATGAATACAAATTCCACAAATTCGCCATTATTGAAAAATCTTTTCTATAAATAAATCTCATTCTCAGAGGTACTTGTTGCTTCTGACACCAACCATAAATATCTTTCATCATCATCTTTTCTCCATTATTGATCCGATTGATAAGAATATTTTTCTTGTATTCATCTAATCCGACTCTAAATAATAAGTAGAATAAGACGTTATAGTACCCAACTAAGATAACTTCGCTACTACCTTCTTTTTCCATGTACGCCATGCACACTTTCCACCTTTCCCTGTATTTATCGTACTATTTATCCACATATTCTTACGCCATACACCTTATACCCACCCCATAATAGGGGGTGAATATTCCCACAAGGATCAGTATGATCTCCACCACACCAATAGCATCTTCTTCCTTCAAAAACATTTTTACCTCTTCCATGTCAAAAATCCCCTTTCTATAATGTCATAAAAGCTGGAACCATTATGATCCCCATCACCAGTCCCAACATCACAATCATGGGAAACAGCAGCTTCGTTCCCGCTGTCTCTCCCATTTGGAGCACCCGCTGGCGGCGCTGCTCCATTGCCTCAAGTGCCTCCTGTTCCAATAGCTCCAGAATCCCCTCTGCCCCTTTTTTCAGGTTCTGGGTAATCACAGACGAAAAACGCAGATAAGGCATCAGCCGGCATTTCTTTCCAAAATTCTCCACCGCCCTTCCTTCTGATATGCCATCCTTCATTTCCTGCATCATAATACAGAGTTCTTCATATACATAGTGAATTCCCCCTCCCTCATCCCGGTTTCTCTCATATTCATATGCCAGCCGCTCCACTGACTTTCGGAATGTCATTCCGGCTCCAAGAAGCAGCATTACTTTATTTACGATACCCGGATAGTCCAGATACATCTGCTCTTCCCTTTTTGCGATCTCCTTTTTCTGCCCCTCATGCCACAATATCGGAAGTAGAATAATTACAACAAGAACCAGATACACCAATGTGTAATTCCTGCCCCCATCCTCCATATGGTAAGTCAGCTTTATACCACCTGCTGATACCGGCAGTTCTACAATCGCTTCTGCAGCACTGTCTTTCAGAGTTTTCTTTAAAATATCTTTCACTTCCTGAACCTGCTGTTTCTCCAGGCTTAGCTCCGGTGGCATAAGATGGACATGAAAATAAAGGGTCTTTTTCCAGTTTTTCCAGGACGCTTTCAGCATAATATCCGTATCCACCCCCTCTTTGGGAATTTGGGCTGCCACCAGCTTTCCATCCTCCCGGATGTATTCCTCATCCCAAAACCAGTTTAATTCCATCTGTGTCTCTGGCAGTACTGAAAAAAAAGATAAGGGTTTTATAACTTTATCCAGTGATTCATTTCCACCCCGAAGATGCTGTTCCCCATAATCCTGCAGCTTCCTGTCCAGTTCCTCTTTCTCTTCCTCCGTAAACTTCCTCTCTTTCAGGTTGAGGTGCACTTTCTTTTCCCATGTCCCGCTGTCACTGTCTCCGGCAACATGGATCTCCACAGAGGTATCTTCCGGCTGCCTTGTCAGATACCGCCCATCCCTGAGCAGGGAACTCTCTGGTTCTGACAGAAAACTAAACAGCCATGCAGCAATAGCTGCTGCCATCAAAATAAGAAACACAGCCAGTCTCTTTCCCCAAAGCCGCTTCAGCGCTTTTTCCTTTCTTTCCCTGGGATATAACATTGCCACAAATTCATGGGAACTTCTCTCCCTGTATAACAACTTATCCAGGTGCAGCCATTCCAAAACATGCCCTCCCCATTGCTGAATCTTATCCACCATATGCTTACCATCCCCTCCCTTTTTCTTTGCATCAGCTTTGGCATACTGTCTTCATGATCGCCTTGCTCCACATGACAGCAGCGGCATAGACTAACAATGCTGCCGTCATAAACAGCCTCCCCGCCAGTCCATGATATAACGGTGCCAGGAAATCCGGTGAAAAAAGCTGCAGATACAGGATAATAAGAAGAGGAATCACCATCATACATCCGGCTTCCATTTTCTTGCCCGCAACCGCCGTCTGTATCTCCCTCTCAATCTCCACCTTCTCTGAGATGTTATCCGCCGTACGCTTCATCACTTTTACAAGATTTCCCCCACTTCTCCTGGCGGTGGAATAAATCTGGGCAAATGTAATAATATCCTCCACCGCACTCCGTCTCCCGAGATCCAAAAGCAGCCCGTCCAACGGCTCATGAAGAGTAAGCTTCTTTCGGATCTCCCGCAGTTCCTGCAGCATCATCGTCTCTCTGCCATACATAAGCTGCAGATCCCTGTATGCCTCTGATACAGCATTTTCCATCGAATACCCTGCTGTCATAGCCGATACAAAACTATCCATGGCATCCTTGAATTCAAGCATCAGAGTCCATCTCTGCCCTGATGCCAGCATCCTTTTCTGATACATTAGATAGAGAACACCTCCCACCATGGATGCCGGCAGGCAGAAAATAATATTTCGGTAGAACAGGAAAAAAATAAGAAAACTTCCTATGGCACCACTTATGCCATATCTTATCAATTCCTGCCTTGTAAAGTGATATACACTGTAATCTTTCATATCTGCACCCCCGATCTCTGACATTTTTCTACTGACTGAAGCTGCCTGCCTGTACTTTTTAATTCGCCCACCACCTGTCCTTTTCTCTCCCCTTCCTCCTGAAATACATAAAGGGGAAATAACTGAATCCTCCCTTCTGCCACTTCTCCGACTTCACTGATCTCCAGTACCTTCCGTGATCTGTCACGCAGCCGCCCCAGATGTACCACCAGATCGATCCCCGATGCAATCTGATGCCGGACCGCCCCCAGTGGGATATCCAGTCCCATCAGCACCAGCGTTTCCAGACGGTTCAGCATATCAGCAGGGCTATTGGCATGCCCGGTAGACAGGCTTCCATCGTGCCCGGTATTCATCGCACTGAGAAGGTCAATGGCGGCAGAATCCCGGATTTCGCCGACGATTATTCTGTCCGGGCGCATTCGTAAAGCACTTTTCACCAGATCCCGTATCGTTATCTGGTTCTTGCCTTCCACATTGGCATTCCGGGCTTCCAGACGCACCAGGTTGTCAATATCCTGTATCTGCAGCTCTGCCGAATCTTCTATCGTTATCACTCTCTCATTATGGGGAATAAAATTCGACAAAATATTAAGAAATGTTGTTTTTCCGGCTCCTGTACCTCCCGATATAAATATATTGTACCTCGCCTCTACCATTTTCCGCAAAAATATCTCCACCTCCTCTGTAACCGCCCCCATCTGTATGAGCTTTTTCATGGTCAGAGCCTCTTTGGGAAATTTCCGTATGGTGATCACCGGTCCCTCTATGGCAATGGGCGGCACGACGATATTTACCCGGGAACCGTCAGCCAGTCTGGCATCCAGTATAGGATTGGATTCATTGACGATCCTGTTACCGGCAGATGCAATCTGCTGAGCAATATCCTCCAGCCTCCCTTGATGTTCAAAGGTAAGCCCTGTCTCCACCAGCCTCCCCTCTTTTTCTATAAATATGTGGTCTGGCCCATTTACCATGATCTCTGTGATCTCCTCATCTTCCAGAATATCCTGCAGGACATCCATCTTACGTATCGAGTTAAAAACCATGCGGCGCAGATCTCTCTTTTCCTCAAGCCGTATATATGTCTCTCCTGCTGCCTCTTCGATCTCTCTCTCAATCCGCTCCCTCAGTTCACTGTCGCTGATCTCAATACCTGCAGGTATTTCCTCTACAACGCGCTTTCGTATCTGCCTCCTCTTCTCATCCAAAGTCTTCCATGATGTAATCAACTCCTTTTTCACCCCCTTCCAATATCCTTCTCACACATTCCATCTTCTGCCCATGATCCGCCAGTTCTTCCAGGTCTATATTCTCCCACTCTGCTCCTGCAAGAGCAAAATCCTCTGGCTGCATAATATATTTTGTCCGCGCCGGCAGATCATCTTTGTGCTCTGTCTGGCAATACCTCTGGAATACCATGCGCTGAGCTCTCCCGATCACCCCCTCTGCCTGAAGAAACAAGACCTTATCTGCCTGTTCCATCAGATCCAGAAAATATTCATATATCTGCCCCATCTCCACAATAATGTTGTCATACCCGCACTCATCCTTTAACCTATGCAGAAAATGCTCCCATTCCTGTGGACGGCAGTCCAGCAGATCTTTATAATGTGCCAGCGGAGGAAGCATATCTGCTTTGCCAAATCTCCGGATAAGTTCATCCACCCGATCGGCAAAACCTTCCTGTTCCAGCATAAATAAAAGCTCCCCCATACCTCTGGGCACATCACCAGCCGCCTCATTCAGTTTTTCACCAGAATATACCGGAAATCCCGAAAGCTGAAGATACAGGCATCTTCCCCTCTGCGCCATATACTGTGACAACAGAACCGACAGTTCTGTCGCTCCGGCAGCATCCGGCGAAAAGACAACATATACTTCTTTTTTTAAACCCTGTCCTTTCTGGCCCTGTTCTTTCTTCCTCCCAGGTTCCAGTTTTAGCTGCCATAGAAGTTCCTGATAGATGTTCTCAGCCTTCTGGAACTGAAAGATCTTTCCCAGTCTCCTGCCCTGTTTATTGGATAAATGAATCACCTTGCGTTTCCCGTCCCCGTATATGGCAGGATCATCTGTCAGGACAACCAGCTCACTGGATTCTGTCCCTGTCCGGAACTCTATCTTACTTTTTGCTGTCACTAACTCCGGATGCAGGCCAGGATTCTTTTTCTGCACCAAAAAGCGGAGCAGGCGTTTTCCATATTCTGCATCTTTCAGGTAGAGCAGCAGAGTTACATCTTCTATGTGAATCCCCCCTCATAAAGAACTATTAACAAACCATAACAGTCCCTAATAGGCACAGAAAAGTGCTGCAAGAGAAATTGCTACCGCAAAAGGTATGATCCCATCATCACCTTCCTGTCCTCTGTCATAATATTTTGTAATACGTTTTTCCTGTACACAGCAGGATACAAAATTGAATAATCGCCGAAAACGGCTTCTGAAATTATTTCGTAGAATCATTTTGCCGATTGCCATTGCAGCTCCCAGAAACAGGGATGCCACCATGATCGAACAAAGCAGACGCAATCCGACAAAACTTCCGATCACTGAAAACATCTTGATATCGGATGCCCCTATCATACGGCACCGATATAAGGTAAAACAAAGAATAACGGGAATGGCCATTCCCAATAGCCAGGGTATGATTCCATAGAATCCCTGTAATGTAATATGCCTGAATAGGCTAAATAGAATTGCTGGCACAATGAGGGCATTTGGCACTCTGTACCATGAGATATCACACATTGAGGCAATAACGAGGACGAGAAACAAAATTTCCCGTTCTGGGATAAGCCCCACCTCCTAGTTGTGATGTGCTTATCACATTATCACACACTTTTTTGCTTGTCAACACTTTTTTTCCAGATTCATTATACCAATTTCTGCATAAGATAGTAATAAATGGTCAATACTTTCCAGAAAAGGAGGGTTTTTATGGGTTCGAGAAAAAAAAATCCCATGACAATGGCACGGGAAAACTTAATCAAAGAAATAGAAGATTTAAATCAGGCTCTGGAGACAGCAAATTCAAATTTTGAAAATGTCTGTGATCCAGATCTTATCGACAGCTACATCTATGAGATGAACGCCATCTCTTTCCGTTACCGGTATCTTTTGAAGCAGATGCGCAAATTAGAAGCTTAGCGCTTGGCGCCACCTGATCAGTCGTGTGGCGCCTTACACTTAATATTATGCGCATTACGCTTCAAAACCCCGGTTAAAATTCACTCCCACAGCAATCGTCTCATCCAGACTGTCCCTGCCATATGTGAGCCCAGCGTATATCTGCTGCGTATTCTCCATAACAGGTCCTGATTCATCCTGCTTTGCCATCTCACGGAAAGATGGCAGAAGACCCTTTAATACATCCGATGCGTGATCCAGCCTGTCGGCATCCCGCAGGGCGATCCCCTGACATAATTCACGATAAGCATAGATATACAGTTGGCGCAGATAATGCGAGATCTGGTATTTCAGATCCAGGCTGTGCAGCAACTCATCTACCATTCCTTTGGCGCGGTCGATCTCTTTCCGCGCCGCTGTTATGTCATCCTTTTCAAGACAGGATTTGCCCTCTTCAATACTGGCAATCGCCGCATCATAGATGACAACTACTAATTCACTTCGGTTCGCCTGAGATACACGTGCAGCAAACTCCTGTAATCTCTCTTTCTCCATATCCTACCTGCCCTTTTAACCCTGAAGCAACTGCAGAATCGTCTGTGGCTGGTTGTTTGCCTGTGCCAGCATGGAAGTTCCTGCCTGAACCAGAACACTGTATTCTGTATATTTTGTCATTTCCTCCGACATATCCACATCCTCGATACGGGAACATGCCTCCGTGAGGTTCTGATGTATCGTATCCAGATTGCTCACTGCAGAATCCAAACGGTTCTGATATGCACCTAACTTGGAACGGATACTGGATACCTGATTAATAGCATCATTAAATAACCGGATGGAAGCAGTAGACCCTTCCTGGCTGCACACATTACAGTTTTCGACATGCAGTGCCTTCGTTGTCACTGGCGGAACGGATATATCAATTGTCTGTCCCTCATTTGCCCCAATCTGGATCGCAATAAACCCGGCATCCAGCATAGTCACATTTGCTGCCTCGCCAGCCTCTGCCCCTGTCACATCAAAGATCATCTGAAATCCATTTAGATCCGATACCTCTACACGTCCACCATCTATGAATACTGTAGCTGTACTGTTAAAACCAGAGGTAAAATCCAGTGTTACTTCTGCATCTTTACCCGGCACATAGGAAGCCCCGTTAACTCCCAGCTTAGCTGCCAATCCTGCATTGTCTGTAGTCAGTTCAATCTTATAAGAAGCGCCATATAACTTGGACACAAATGACAGATTTGATGCTGTGGCAAGGTCACATTCCTGTCCTGCCGCATCCACTGGAACACAGTCAATGTTCATCATCTCTGCATAATCACGGATCTTTGCATAAATCTCCTCATAAGTCTGGCCTTCTTCAACTTTAATAATCTCTCCATTGAACTGGATCGTTCCTGCCTCTTCCTTTGTCACTACCTCTGATGGCGTAGCAAATCCCAGACCGCCTGAAACGAATGTTGCCTGTGTCGGTTCCGTATCCACCGTAAACGTATAAGTTGTCAGTCTCACCTCATCTGTAGCAGACACCAGCTTAACCCCCACATTGTCAGAAGAAGACTGTCTGCAGCAAGAGCCATCCAGTATCGTCATGGTATTATATTCTGTCTGTTCTGCTACGCGGTCGATCTCTGCCCTGAGGGAATCAATCTCTTCCTGTATCGCCTGTCTGTCCTCAATCGTCGTTGTTCCTGTACTGGCTGCCTGTACCGACAACTCACGGCATCTCTGCAGCATAGACTCAATCTCAGTCAGCGCTCCCTCCGCCGTCTGGATAAACGAAATCCCATCCGAACCATTCTGGTTGGCACGTTTCAGGCCCCTGATCTGTGCCTGCATTTTGTGTGCGATCGCCATTCCTGCCGAATCATCCGCTGCTTTATTGATACGGTAGCCAGAAGACAGCCTGTTCGTACTATCTGTCAGTCTCTTCTGTACTGTATTCAAGTTAAAATTAGCCCGCATCGCAGCTATATTGGTATTAATCTTCATACTTTTCCTCCATTCCTGTCGCTCTCACATTCATAAGAAAACATTTTGCTACCTGGTACAGATCCTTATTCTTTGTACCGCCTGTATTATCTGCATGCACATCATGCATTTTATGAAGAGAATGCCTGCTGCCCTGAATCAGGCTGTCACCATCCATTGTAAACCCATTCTCTTCCAAATCCTTTTCAAATCCAGCCAGAATATCCTGGCAAATATCCATGTGTTCTGTCTGCTCCACTGTAATAAATCCCCTGACGCGGCTGCCATTCACACGGAATGTCGCCTGGACCCTTCCCAGTTCATCTGAATCCATGGAAATCTCCACCGTACCCTTTCTGCCGCTGCCATTCTGAATCGTCACATGACAGGTAGTTATCCCCCGTTCTGTTATGATGGGAACTTCATATGTCTGATGGCTGCGAAGGCTTTGGTAAAATGAAATACCGCCTGCCATCTTCGCCAGTGAAAGGGCATCACTGTATGTTATATCGTCATTTTCTCTCTTTGCGGCAAGATCATTTTCATGAATCTCATCCATCTTGCCATATACATCCTCAAGTTCCTCCGGATCGTCAAATGCCTGCTGGATCTTCTCACTCTCTGAGCGTTTCCACAGTTTATTATATTCCCTGATTCCGCCACTGAGATATTCCATAGCCATCATCCTGTTCGCCACACTGTCCGTCATGGCCAATTCATTCAGAAAAGCCTGGAACTGACCATCCGGATCGCTCATTGCTGTCGTAATATGTTCAGCAAGTTCCTGATAATATGGCTGCATCTCTGCATCTGTCTCGCCCTCAGTCATACACTTCTCGAGCAATTCCTCCAGAGACATCTCCATACTGGCATCACCATACTCATGCAGTACCTTTGGCGACAGATTCTGCTGAAGTTTCTCTGATACAGAACTGCCATATGCAGCGCGGATCTGCTCATCTATCATCATGCCTGTATGAACCGTATCTTCCAGTCCGCCAAATTCTTCATCTACAGAGACATCCATCCCCTCTGCCCGGCGTGTACGGGTAGCGGATAAAAGAGAAGATAAAGACAGCTCCCTGCCTTCCTTTATCACTTTTCCGATGACTGCCCCATCACTTTTGTCTATCTTATCCAGAAGACGGTACACACCGATCATACTCTGTCTCTCTTCCTCTGTCATATCCCCCTGGTGGTCCATCTTCCAAAGGAAACGGCGGAAAGAAATGTCCTCATTGACAATTGACTCACGAACCTCTTTTACTGCTGCATCCAGCTCCTCAAGGGAAATATCCAGCGGATTGATCTCCCGCTTTATGAGTTCTGCTACAACAGGCGGTTTCAGGTTTTCCATCAACGTCGTCACCCTGTTGTCGTATTCCTTCATCCGCTCTATATTTTCCTCTGTCAGCGGCATCTGATTGTAGGCAAGGATACGGACTGCCCTCTGGCTCATGGCCGTTGTCTCCATACCAAGTTCTTTTAATATTCCATCAATATTTCCAAATGCCTTTTTCAGGGAATCACCCAGATCACGCCTTACTTCTGTTCCTACTGCCTCATAAGACTGCTCCATTCTGGCAAACTGTTCTTTCTGGCCTGTCGCTGTTTCTGACAGGCTGGCAAGCGTCAGGTTCTCTCCTGCCTTCATCGCTGTACCGAGCAGTCCCACCGGAGCTGTCAGTACATTTTTTGCCGCCTGGATCGTGTCAGCCATCTGCTCTCTGTTCACCACTGTCACAGGAAGTCCGGTCTCTTCCAGCAGAGATTCCTTTGCCTGCTGTTCCTGTATCCGGAGTTCTTCCACGATCTTCTCCAGATTTGACACATCCAGTTCAATTCCTTTGGCAGACATTGCCCGTGCTGCCTCTATCGTCATGGTCAGGCGAATCTCTTCCATCTGACGTTTTGCACGGATAAAATCAACTTCTGTCGAATATGTCTGGCGCAAAACACCATCTTCTGTCTCTGTGAGCTGGCGGATAGCGCGTGCCGCCTCTGAAACAGACAGCTTGGTAAGATCTGCATTTTCTGCTGACATTCCATCCACAAGGTTATCAACAATGCGTTCCAAAATTGTATCATCATCTAATTCCTGCAGTTTTTCAAGCTGCTGGCAAAGCCTTACATTCTCTGCTGTCACTGGCAGATCATTATCATACATCCATCTCGCTTTATTTATGGAGTCCTCAGAAACCTCGATGCCGCCCTCCTCCAGAATGTCTTCCACCTGGCTTCTTACCTGTTCAAACCCCTGTTCCCCGCCCGATGCATTGTCTCTCTGGAGGGTCTGGCTGCCGCTTCTGCTGATCTTGCCGCCATATGCACCTGCACTTATATTTTCTGGTGTTATGCTTAGCTGGCCACGGACAAAAAACTCCATCGAAGCAGGGGAGAGCTGATATCTCTGTGCTGTCAGACTGACCGCATGGCTGAGCCGCATAACATGGTCCGATGTCAGCGGCAGTCCGCTTTCCTGCAGTTGCTTCAGGATCTGATCCGATACACCCGATTCTGCTGCTCCCTGAACAGCAGCCTCTTGCCGTGCCTTCTCCTCTTCTCTCTCCTGATCCACCTGCTCCCTGACTGACTGCCTTTTTTCGGAACGCTGTTCCTTTACGCGGCTGACTGCTCTCTCTAGCTGGGATGAAGTATAATCTTCTAATGGTGTATCCTCATCAGACAACGCCTGGGCATCTTCCCCTGTCATACAGCGGCTGATAAAATCAGCAGGAGAAATACCACTGTCTTCAGCAAGTTCCACCGTTTTATTATTTACCTGTTTTGCCTGTGCTTCTGTATACACAGTGCTGCTTCCCGTTATTCCCGGTACTGCACAATCCATTGTAATATCCAAAACATCTTTGGAATTTCTGCCATCCCTGGCATTCTGTACTGGCACTCCCGTTTCCTTTACCCGGTCAGTGCCATTCAAGGTAGGGGAAATCTTATTATTCTGAACTACCATAGATTTCACTCTCACTTTCCTGACCTGATACCATCATCCTGAAAACTTCAGGACGGATGATACCAGATTGTCTCTATTATTTTATTTCGACCAGAAAGGGAGAAATCTTTAGTTCCTCTTTTCTACTGAAACTCTTCCAGAAGGGAACTGTCCAGTTTAATACGGTTATCCATGGTCTTCATGACATCCTGGATCTGCATCTCTTTCTTTACGCTGTCCCAGGAAAGGTCATACAGGTTGTTATCACGGAAATTCAGTATCAGCGGCTCAAAGATATTATCTTCATTGGCGGTGATGACAAGTCCTTTCTCGTGATTCGTCAGTTCTACACAGACACCCGGATACAAAATATTAATACCCTTGATCAGCGCATTTACTACTTTGGGTTCAAACTGATCCGGCCTGTCCAGAAGATACCGGATGGCCAACACTTCGGAAGTCGGTTCTTCGTAAGACTTCATAGCGGTCATACGGTCATACGCATCTGCCACATAAAGGATATTGGGATTCATGCTCTGCTTTAATGCCAGTGGAACTTCATCACCTTCCTCACGTATGTACAATTCATGCATCTGATTGATGACACGAAGGGTCTCTTCATCAATATTACTATAACCCTTCAAAATCTCACCAGTTGCTTTCTTTACCGCAGTCTTCTCATCCAGATCCATATTTTCATCGTCTTTTACTTTCAGGTTCAATGCACCAATATCATGCAAAATAGAAGCCTTTACCAATGTATTGATCCTGCCGATGGGAAGCCCCATCTGTCCGGCTATGATAGCAGACAGGATCGCAACATTCAGAACATGCTTATATATATTATCCTCATTGCTGCGCAGATTCTGCACAAAAGTGATCTTTCTGTCAAGTTCACCATAATTCTTGATCACAAGGCCGCACAGCCAGTCCAGCCCCTTATCTTTCTTGCCGGCTGCGATGAGACCAAGATCTTCCCTTATACTGAACACGGACATCGTCTGGAAACGTTCAAAGTTGATATCATCTTCTGTAAGCGGCGGCAACGGCTCTGCTGGTTCCAGAATATATAGCCCCATCAAACCAAAATTCCTGATTCCGTAGATCGCCTGCATATTCAGTTTTGTATCCCTGTCATGCAGAAGTACACCATTCTTATTATAAATTGGCTTGCCAAGACGCATTCCGGGTTTCAGGTCATCTACCTTTACAAATATCATGATTCTTTCCTCCTTGTCTTATTTCCGTCACAATTAGATAGTAACATGTATTTACATAATATCAGTAAATAAACCTTGGTGCAACACTTTTGATATAATATTTTTTAGGAGGAATTACATAATGAAGCGAATTTTCCCACTTTTTACCGCTATTATGCTAGTATTTTCCATTATAGGGATCCTGCCTGCAGCCGCTGTTTCGGCACAGGCCACAGAGACAGATAAAGCGCTTTCCCTGGCGGAGGGAACATATGAAGAAGGCCAGGTCCTGGTGACGATCGCTTCCCCCCATAAGACACCTCTTACAAAAGAAGGTACCGTTTCCTTTGATGATGGCCTCACGGTAGAAGATTCCTGGAATTTTGGCGAAGCTGACGTTCTTGGAAAAAATAATACCGAACGGGAATTTCTGGAAGATAAATCATTATACATAACAAAGGTTTCCTCAGACACTTACTCCACCGCTGAACTGCTGGCTGAACTGGATAGCCAGGCGTATGTCATATCTGTGGAACCTGATTACTATCAGGAAAAATATGCCATTACCAATGATCCCCTGGCAGGGTTTCAGTGGTACCTGGATGGAGAAAATGTCGCCAGTGAGGGCATCAACTATTCGGATGTGAATCAAACTACTGGTTCAAAGGATCCGATTGTTGCTGTTGTCGATACAGGGATTGATTATAAACATGAGGATCTCGCCTCCCATATGTGGAAAAATCCATACTCTTCTCTTGAGGGAACATACGGATATGATTTTGGTGATGATGATCCGGATCCCATGGATCAGGATGAGGAAGGGCATGGCACGCACTGTGCAGGCATCATCAGCGCCGCCTCAAATAATCAGGCCGGTATTTCCGGGATCAGCTCCAGCGCAAAACTCATGGCACTAAAAGTCTTCCGTTCCGGCGGCCAGGCATACAATTCAGCCGTTATCTCTGCCTTCAATTATATTTATAAAGCACAAAAACTTGGGGCAAATATTGTCGCTGTGAACTGCTCCTGGGGTGGTGGCGCTTCCAATAGCACAATGAAATCCTTGATCCAGAAAATAGGGGAAAAAGGGGCGGTCTTCGTCTTTGCAGCAGGAAACAGCAGTGTAAACCACGATACTTCCACAGCAAAAGAATGTCCTTATGATATCAACAGCCCTTATATTGTAAAAGTAGGTGCCTCGGATCCAAAGGACAACAAAGCCAGTTATTCTGATTATGGCAGTTCCACAGTGGATCTGTTCGCTCCAGGCACCCAGATCCTGTCCACGGTCAACAACCCGGTCTTTTTCCCTGCCATTCTCCCAGAAGCACAGCGAAACAGTATATGCAGTTACTATTCTGCCTGTGATGATCTGGACAGTTCCCAGTTCCTTCATTCTGGAACAATATCTGTACTGGGAATTGAACAGAGCCAGGAGGATGCTTTTGGCAATCCACAGAGTGGCTCATTCTGTCTGAAACTTCCCTCTTATAGGAACAGTGGAACACTGTCCATCTATATGGATGTAACAGATCTTGGGCTTTCTCCTAATAATAATTATCATGTTGCCTGCGATGTAGGGTTAGACCAAAACAACAGTATGGACTGGGAACATGAGACTTTCCAGCGTGCATCTGAGGCATTCGTCAACAGGAATGAACGGACTTATCTGCGTATACTGAGCCTGAATGGATCTTTTCAGTCTGATTCAGGGCTTTATATCGATAACATATCTATTTCCAAGGCAAATCTCCCTCTCACTTCTTTTGGAAAGTACAATTCCTTTAGCGGAACCTCCATGGCAGCCCCATCTGCGTCCGCTGCCATTGCCATTCTTGCCTCTTCCTATAAGAATGACAGCGCTGTACAGCGGCGGGAGCGGCTCCTTACCTGTGTGAGAAAGACAAATTCCCTGTCCGCTTACTGCAGGACAGGCGGCGTACTGGACCTGAGCAAAGTACCCTCTGCCACTTATACAACGAAAACGGTAACTTCTAAGAAAAAAATAAAAGTTACCAAAGTGAAACTGAATAAAAAGAAAGCTACTCTTATTTATAAGAAAAAACTTAAGTTAAAAGCAACCATTAAGCCAACGAAGGCATCCAACAAAAAGGTCAAATGGTATGTCTCCAATAAAAAATACGCTTCTGTCACACAGAAAGGTGTTGTGAAGGCAAAGAAGAAAGGAATTGGGCATACAGTAAAAGTGTATGCAAAGGCAAAAGATGGATCTGGGAAAAAGGCATACTGCAAGGTAAAGATAAAGAAAAAGAAATAAAAATTTACATTGTAATTGCTGCCCCACTATTTTGATTTAACAGGTATCTCGATTTGTGTGATATACTCATCTATACTGTCAATAACAAGTTCATTGATACCCGTTTCATAGGCACACCCGTATAATGAAAGTCCTTGTTTATCCACATAAGCAAGGATTTCTTTATATTTGTCTGGAATTTTATCCCAACTGCCTTTGCAGAAAGCACGAAGATAAGTTCCGGCAGGCTGCAGATGAAGCCCTTTTTTTGATATTGGATAGGGCATTTCAATGTAAAGGGCTGTATACTCATCAAATTTTCCCTGTAATAGATTTTCAACAGGAATCATTGAACCATAAGTGGCATCATGCAGGCGGTGAAACTGATACTTCTTTGTTTCGGCAATGACTTTTCCGATCTCTTTTTCAAGAGAAGCACTTGTACTCACATCAACAGACACAAGACAGCAGCTTTGTTTTTGTACAAGACTAATGGTGGATATGTCCAAAGATCGAAGCATTTCTATCTTACGCCGGTGATCAGACAAAACTTTATGCATGGATTTCAAATGGTCTATCGTCTGGCCTAATTCTGTTATTTTTTCTTTAAGAAGATAATCAAAGCTGTCAATGGTGCGATGTTCCATAAAGAGCTTGATATTGTCCAAAGATACATTTAGTTCACGCAGCATTAAAATAGTTTCCAGTGTGGCACTTTGCTGATAACTATAATAGCGGTAGCCGTTTTCTTTTACGCAGGCGGGTTTCAGCAAACCAATTTCATCATACCACATCAAAGTTTTTTTATTGATTTCATGCAGATTGGCAAATTGCCCAATAGTAAACAAAATATTTTCTTCTTTCAACATTATTAAAAATCCCCCTTGACTGTACAGTTACTGTACGGTTTATTATATACAAGAAGCAAGAATAAAACAAGGAGGTTTTTTATCATGGAAAGTGAAAATGCATATAACAAGCCTGTCAATTTAAGGAATGTTATGAAGTTTGCCATTCCAACGATCGTTATGACCGTATTTATGTCTTTTTACACAATGGTAGATGGATTGTTTGTCTCAAATTTGATTGGAACAGACGCTTTATCGGCTGTCAATTTAACAGCCCCTGTCATTGCATTGGTAACAGCAATCTCTACCATGCTCGCCACAGGCGGAAGTGCAGTCATTATGAAAAAAATGGGAGAAGAAAAAACAAGGGAAGCAAATGAAGATTTCACATTTTTAATCATTGTCAATGTAATTGCCGGGCTCATCATGTCCTGTCTGGGATATTTGGTTATGGACAAAATTTTTGAAAGCATGGCTCTGTCACCAAAAGTATTTTCCTATTGCCATCTTTATTTAAGCCGGTATTTGATCTTTGTCATCCCAATTCTTTTGATGAATAACTTTACCCTATACATGATTGCTGCCGGAAGGTCTGCTTTGTCCATGATCTGCTCCATTGCGGGCGGCATTTTGAATATGGCACTTGATTATGTACTTATCGCTGTACTGGATATGGGTATCGCAGGAGCAGCTATTGCGACCGGCTTTGGATATTCTGTAACGGCGGTTGTGGGGCTAGTGATGTTTTCCAATAAAAATAATATGCTTCATTTTGTAAGACCTGCATGTCATTTCAAAACCTTGTTCCATGCTGCTGCAAACGGAAGTTCAGAAATGGCAACCGCACTGGTGACAGGTATCGTTACCATGATGTTTAACTGGACAATGTTAAAATATGTGGGCGAACATGGTGTAGCAGCCATTACTATTATTATGTATGTGCTGATGTTTGCAACTTCCCTATACACAGGATATTCTTACGGTGTTGCACCTATGATTAGTTTTTACTATGGTGAACAAAACCATAAAAAACTAAAAAAACTGGTACGAATGAATTTGAGGGTTATCAGTGCCATCGCTGTGATCACGCTGGTTATTTCCTTAGTGGTCACAGAACCGCTTGTATCGGTATTTGCCCGCCAGGATAATCCGGTTTATGGATTGGCAGTTACCGGAAACCACATTTGTTCTTTTGCCCTCATGTTCATCGGCTTTAATGTATTTGCAAGCGGAATGTTTACAGCATTATCCAATGGGCTTATTTCTGCTATACTTGCCTTTTCCCGTTCTTTTGTATTTATGGTCATTGCTATGCTGATACTCCCGGCAATTTGGGGGGTAACAGGCGTATGGCTGGCAACACCCGTTACGGAATTTGCAGCAGTCGTGCTTTCTGCAGTTATGTTTGTAAAATACAGAAAAAAATATCACTATTAAAGACTTTTAGTAAAATTGCAAATAGCCAACCGCACAGGTGTAAACTATCTCTTTCTTTCAAATTCCTCTGCTACATCTGCAAGAAGCTCGCGAACGTTCAAATGCTGTGGACAGATCTTCTCACATTTCCCACAGCGGATGCATTCCGATGCCTTGCCTTTATTCACCGTGTGGACTTCCTCATAATAGTAATCCTGATTCCAGTCGTGATAGATCGTTTTGGCATTATAGCAGGCAAACAGATCAGGAATCAGGATATTTTTCGGACATCCATCAACACAATAACGGCAGGCAGTACACGGAACAAGGTGCATGGCATGGAAAATATCGCATATTTTAACAAGAACTTCCCTCTCTTCTTCTGTAAGCGGTTTACATTCCTTCATAAAACTGATATTATCCCTTACCTGTTCAATATTGCTCATACCAGACAGCACCATCATAACCCCATCAAAACCTGCAGCAAACCGTATCGCATAACTTGCCGCACTTCCGCCATTCAGATTGTCCAGCAGCTTCTCTGCCTCCTCTGGCAGATCTGCAAGGCTGCCACCCTTCACTGGCTCCATAACGATCACTGGCTTACCAAATTTCCGGCATATCTCATAACATTTCCGGCCCTCTACTGCCGGATCTTCATAGTCCACATAATTGAACTGGATCTGGACAACCTCGATCTGCGGATACTCCCTGAGAATCTGCTCCAATATTTCCGGCCTGTCATGGAACGAGATACCAAAGTGCCGGATCTTTCCCTCATCCTTTAATTCCAGTGCCGTCTCATAGGCATGACAGCGTTTGTATTTGGCAAACAAATCTTCATTCTGAGCATGCATAAGATAAAAATCGAAATAGTCCACGCCACAGACCTCCAGCTGTTTCTGAAACAAAGGACGTATTTCTTCCCGGCTGTCAAAGCAGGTATCCGTCAGTTTATTCGTCAGTACATATGCCTCCCTGGGATAACGGCTGGTAAGGCACCTCTGCAGTGCCCTTTCGCTTTCCCCGCCCTGATATACATGTGCCGTGTCGAAATAATTGAAGCCATTCTGTAAAAAAACATCTACCATTTCCGAAAAATCTTTATCATTGGCCTTTCCATCATATAATGGCAGCCTCATAATCCCAAACCCCAGTTTTTTCTTTACTTCCTGAAAATATGTATCCATGCTCATTTACCCCTTTCATTTTCGATTTTCCTCCTGAACCACTTAGCTCAACAGCGGGTTCAAATTGACGCCGTTGAGTTATGTCAGATATCTTTCCCGTATTTCACACACATATTCAGTGTTTCTCCCGTAATTTCACCAGCCTGCCCAGCAGGCTGCGAATCAGGTTTTTTTCATACTGGTTAAAGATTACAAACCATCCAAGCGCCAGAAAGATTCCTGCATACAATATACACTGCAGGATCAGCCCCCCCCATCCTGCCAGAGGAAACGCCCAGTGAATCCCTGCCCCTAACAGGGTAATGGGAACAAGGGGTACAATAATCTTCCCAATCTCCCTCCAGTATCCTGGAATATCAAGTCCGATCTTCTTATAATAGAACCAGTTCATCGTAGCGATCTGCCCACAGCAGGTAGCAAACCCTGTGGCACAAGCAGCACCAAATCCACCAAAACGCAGAGCGAGCGGAATACTCAGCCCCACATTTACCAGTGCGATGAAGAAATAAATAATGGAACGGAACCGATGTTTATTCAGTGCACGGAGAACTGAGATTCCCAGATTTTGTGAGAGAGGGATCAGTGCCGGAAGGATCACCACCAGGGCGATCCTGTAAGCCGCCATCTGGCTGCCGCCCACCCACAAGGTAATAAACTGCCGTCCGAATACGATAAATCCGCTCATAAGGAAACCAAGCAGGATGAACTGAACCCTGCCAATGCGGCAGAACAATTCTGATACCTCTTTCATATTATCGCTGACTGTAACTAATTGTGTTATCCTCGGCAGAAACACCCCACTGATGGAGGTAGAAAACTGTTCAAAATAGGAAGAAAACTGTACGCCCAGTGTATAAGTAGTTACCACTGCACTGCTGCACAGGGCACCAAGGATAAATTTATCCGTGTTGGCATAGAGCTGATCGATTACTATATTTAAAAAAATGAAAAAAGAGAAAACAAACACTTCCCTCAAAAGTGCCTTGTCAAATCCATGAAACAGGAAATGGATCTGGTATCGGGATGTCCCATACACTGCGGTGATCAATTTCAGGCCGATCGAAACCACAGTTGTGATCATCGCCATTGTGACAGATTTATAACCCATGCACAGAGCCAGAAGTATTCCCACATGTGTGAGAACATAAGAAATGATATTGACGAATTTCAGATAGAAAAAACCCTCATTCGCACTGATGATCGATGTATATATCCCCAGGGGAAATGACACAACCAGATTCACCAGAAGAATCACAAATATAATTTTTAATTGTGCCGTCTCATCTGGAGTAAATCCTTGGTCAAACAGTACATTCAGATTGAAACAAAGTATGATTCCGGCGATCAGGGCAATAACAGCAATTCCGGCATACAGCAGAAGAAACATACCATTTAGTTTGTGCTCCCCGGTCTCATCTTTCAAAGCCTTGCACCGGGAAACATAACGGATCATCGTCTGGCTGAATCCGAGATCCAGTATCGCAAGAAAAGCAATGGCAGAATTGGCGACAGAATAAACACCAAATTCACTATCCCCCAAAAAGTGCAAAAGGATCGGCGTGTAAAAAATGCCAACAGCGAAGGTCAGTCCAAGATAAACATACGATAACAATGCGCCTGCTTTTCTCTGATTCATAAGGAGTCTCCGTTTCTGGAAAATTTAAGGGCTGCCGGGCATCACTCCCAAAAGTGGACAACAGCTTTTGCTATAAGCATATCACACCTTCCATTATCCAGCAACCCAGAATTATATAGAGCAGCGGTTTTGTACTGTCTGTTGCCCGCAGTATAAACTCTGATGGTGGTGCATTAGTACCGCTGCGTGGCGGCTTCTAGTGCAAACGTGCTGCAAGGAGGCAGAAAAAACCAGCGGACATCTCAGACAATGCTCAGGGTATGAAAAGCAACCATAATCCGCTTTTTTTTCACTCTACAACAAGTTCCTTTACTTCCACCCTCTTTATCCTCCTAGCAGCAAAGAAAGCAAATACAAAAAAACAAACGCAGACCAGTACCACAGGTACTGCAAAGGTCATAACATGAAATGGCACTTCAAAATTTGATATACCCATCATCCTAAGAACCGAACTCAACATGTCTTCTGAGAACATGGCAGCAAACACACTGCCAATGACAGAACCAAGTACTGCTACGATGAAAAAACGAACAGCAAACTGCAGGCGCAGCCTGCCTGAAGTATATCCCACAGCTTTAAGGATGCCAATATCCCTGCGCTCCCTTAAAAATGCCTTCGCGCATACCATATGCACAACAACAACTGCAAATATGATAGAAAATGCATATACCACGGCTGTCATGGCATTGATAGCAATCTGGTAGATCTCGTCTACAAAATCATCTATATATGACGCTTCAAGAATATTTCCAAATTTTTTATTTAACTCATCTGTGATTTCCTGTCCCACAGACCGGTCCGCGAGAGTATAGCCAATATACATAATGCTGCACTTTTCATCAAGTTTTCTGGCAGCATTTTGGGTCATGCTGAAATTATTGCCTGTATCATTTACATACTGGTTTAGCCCTGAGATAATATACTCCTCTTTCTTTCCCCCATATCCCACTGTGACTTTATCTCCAATTTTTAACCCCATACTGTCAGCAGCAATCTCTGTCATCACGATCTCGTTATCATATAACGGGATTCTGCCTTTTGCGACTGCCTTGACATCTTCTGGGGTTCCCCATATACATGCCATGATCTGTTCTCCATTTACGGAAAAATAGTAATTTCCGCAGGAGTGCCAGGAACTCTCAATATCACTGTATTTCTTCATCACCCCTTCAATTTCTTTCATCGTTTTCTCGTCTGCACTTTTCCTAAAATTTACATTGATATCCGAATATGTAAATCCCATGGATTCCCACGCTGACTCCGCAGTGATCAAACTTCCCAGCACCATCATGGCCACCATAAAGTATACCAATATTGAAACAATAACAATAATACTGATATACTGCCTTTTATTTGATGTAAATTGCCTCAGGGCAAGACTGGGCGAAAGTACCCTCCGGCTGATGGGTGCCCTGAGCCTGCTGTCAAACCAGACCGACGCCCTTCCTCCCGAAATCGCACGAACTGGCGAGATCTTTGCAACCTTTCTTGTTTTCACCATCATACAGAGGATAGAAATGAGAAATACACATAAAATGATCATCATATATTTTCCCACTGAAACTTTTCCGGAAGACAGGATTCCTGTGATGGGGCTGAATACACTTCCGACGATCCTGCCCAATGGTACCGCAGGAAAAATTCCCAGCAACACCCCGATAGCCTGTGCCATCAAATACTGGATAAAATAGATGGTGCGTATCTTTCCTTTTGAAAATCCCTGTGATTTCATTACTCCTAATGTTGTATACTCCATCTCAATTCCTGAAGATATACTGTGACACATGACTACAACCACCACAACGAATAGCAGCAAAACAAATGCCATAAGAATGGAGCAGATAATCTCAGGAAAAAGATAAGTATAATGAATGCTCCGTTCTCTGGTAATCGTTCCATAACTCATGTCTGCAAAACCAGTATCCAGATTGAGCTGTCTGGCAAACCGGTCATCTGAAAGACCACAATCCTCAGCCTTATAAATCCCCATCTGGGTTATGACCGTACACACTTCCTCCTTCTGGCCTGTGAGTTTCTGATTTGCCTGATAGATCTCTTCGTAATCCTCATGGCTGATATACACATTTTTCCATCCAATAACGGATGCCCCCATCATAGGATCTTCAATTATCCCTGCAATCTTAAACTCATAATCACCAGAAGTGGTTGTCATTGTGATATGATCACCTGTCTCACAGGAAATGTTGGTCTGCATTCCCCGCGATACATAGCATTCTCCTTGTCTTAGCTCTGGTGTCTCACCAAGATAAGCTTTTCCATCCTGCCGGAACAGCCGGTATCCGGATTTCAATTCCTGCATAAAAGCTGTATTGCCAGAATACTCATTTCCATGAAATGTGAACTTGTCAGCCGGAAGTGTATCCACACACCGGACATCCTGAACCTGCTTATTATCTTTTATACTGCTGAGCAGATCATCCGATAATTTCCTTTTATCAATCATACTGATGATATTCTCTGTATGGACTCTGTCATGGGCATCTGAAATACTATGGAAAGCATCACCCTGTACACTGAGCATGGATAACAGGGCAGCAGAAATGATCGTCATAAGAATTATAATGCTTGTAAAAGAACCTTTTTTGTGGCGGATATTCGCCTTCACCAATGTTATGATCTCCATCTCACGCCTCCTCACCATTCCAGGGAATTCAGCCATGCAGTTACCTGCATTTCCCGGCTCTTCTCTTCTTCTGAATTATATTCCGGCAGTGTCAGCTCGCCCGTGATCTTACCATCCTCAAGGTACAGAAGCCGTCCCGCCCTGAGCGCCGCTTTCATATCATGTGTGACCATGAGAATGCTCTGCCCCTCCCTGTTCAGCCTGGTAAGCAGGTTCAGCACCTCTGTCGTATTGTGCCTGTTCAGGGCACCTGTTGGCTCATCTGCGAAAAGCACTTTGGGATTATTGATAACAGCCCTTGCAATAGCGCACCGCTGCTGCTCCCCTCCGGACACCTGCGATGGAAGATGTGTCTTTACACTGCCTATCCCCATATCTACAAGCAGTTTCTCCGCTCTGGACCGTACTTCGGCAGCCGGTCTTTTTTTGTTCAGGTACCCCGGAACAGCTACATTTTCAAAAAGCGACAGATTACTGATAAGGTGCATCTGCTGAAAAATAAATCCAAAATCTGTATATCTGAGACCTGTCAATTGTTTCTCACTCATGGATACCAGATCATATCCCTTATAATAGACCTGTCCCGCTGTGGCTCTGTCCATGCCACTCATCGCATACAATAACGTGGATTTCCCTGAACCAGAGGCGCCCATGACCACAGTAAAATCTCCCTCATAAAGGTCCATGTTAATCTGTGAGAGAACATGGATCTGCCCGCCATTATGGGCAAAGCTCTTACACAGCTCTTTTGCTGATAGAATGCAGTTTTTCATTGATATTCCCCCTTCATCTTACTGATAGCTATTCTATCAGAAAAGATATTAAGAAGTCCTTAAGAACACCACCACCTCCAGGCCATCCAAATGATTATGTAACAACACCTTGCCTCCCATCCTCTCCATAATATATTTCACAATATACAGTCCCAGGCCGGAACCCTGTTCTGTCCCACAATTTCTGCCACGGTAAAATTTGTCAAAGATAAATGGCATATCTTCATCCGGGATGCCTGCTCCATGATCCCTAAAATGGATCTCAGCAACATCATCCTGCCTGACAACAGAAATAACAATACCGCTCTTTGCATATTTCCGCGAATTATTCACCAGATTCTCACACACCTGCATAAGTCTGTTCCGATCTGCCCTTACTTCAATATCTTTTTCCGGCAGGCACAGGCTGATATCATCATGTTCCGCCGTGATCTCACTGGCACATTCCCTCATAAAACTGCAAAGACCAAGTGCCGACACAGATATCTTCAGTTTGTCCAGATCCGAAACAGAATGAAGAAACAAGTCATCGGTCAGTTTCGATACCTCATCACATTTGCGCATAAGCACATGGATGTATTTCGCCCTCCGCTCCATCGACCGGTCCAGATTTGCCTCCAGTCCCTCCGCATAAGCACGGATGGAAGCAATGGGCGTCTTAATATCATGGGAAAGCGTGGCGATAACAGTCTTGTTATTCTCTATGGCTTCCCTCTCATGGGCACGTGACTTGGTGATCTCCCTTCGCATACTGTCAAACGCCCAGGTAAAATCGCCAAAATAGTTCGATCGCTCATAATCAAGAGGGACATCGAAATCCCCCTGGGCGATCTTCCTGGCAAAACCTTTCATCGTATCAAATGGGCGGAGAACTGCAAGATATACATAACAGAACACCACTATGATAAACACGATACAGATCCCACAAAGAATGAAATACCGGATATTGCCGTTCCCATTTTCCTGTAATGAACGTAGATCCTCCTGCAGCTTGGCAGACCGTTCCGAAAGCGTATCCATATCACCCTGAAGAGCAAGCTGTTCCAGTTCGTTGACAGCGACGATCTGCTGGGATCTCACATCCTGGGAATCCTTTTTCTGGCTGTCAAAAAAGAAAACGCCTGCGGTAATGAGAATAAATGCAGAAAAAAATACACAGATCCCTATGACCCTTCCTCTCATAATGGCACCTCCAACATATAACCAACCTTATACACTGTTTTTATAAACTGTGGCCTTGATGGATCTTTCTCCAGCTTCTCACGCAGCCAGCGGATATGGACTGTCAGCGTAGAGGGTTCCACCATGGAAAAGGCGCCCCATATTCCTGTCAGCAGCGTTTCCTTAGAAAGTGCAGTATTCTTGTGTTCGCAAAGATAGGCAAGAAGATCAAACTCCCGGAGGGAAAGTGAGATTTCCTTCCCCTCCCTTGTCACTTTCCTTGCTGCGAGATTTACCGTAATACCTCCAAACGTAACCGTCTTCTCTTCCTCCCGAAAGCCATAGGTACGGCGGATCAGGGCATTCACCCTTGAGAGCAGTTCCTTCATGGAATATGGCTTGGAAAGATAGTCATCTCCACCCAGGTCGAACCCTGTGATCCGGTCAGTCTCACTCGTCCTCGCACTGGCAAAGAGTAAAGGAACGGTCGACACCTTCCGCAGTTCCCTGCACAACTCAAATCCTGTCTGGCGGGGCAGGTTGATATCCAGTATGATGAGATGAAATGTCTGCTCTGCAAGCAGCGCAAAAGCACTGTCACCATCTGCTGCCATCACGGTATGATACCCATAATCCTCCAGCATATCCGATATAATAAAAGATAAATCTTCGTCATCATCAATAATAAGTATGTTTTTCATAATCCCCTTTGCCCCTTTTTCACCAGACCGCCTTTTTTAAAGAAACATACTCCAATTCCAACGGCTTCTGATATCCCTGTCTGTTATGAATTTCCTCATACCATCTAATAGTATCTTTCACAATCCGCACTGTCAAGTGCTATCCGGGAAATAATCTCCCCCCAACAGAAGGCTTGAAATCTTCCCTTGTCTATATTATAATGTAAATTTGTTATAATAATATCATCACTATTACCTCAACGACGGTTTCATAGCAGCGCCGTTGAACTACTATCAGGAGAATTTGTATGAAAGAAAAATACCAGACCTTTTATCAGAAAACTGTATTTTATTATACCCTGGCTTTTGCCATCTACACACTATTTGGACGTTTTGCTGTACTTCATGCACTGGTGGAGAATACAGTGAATGCCTTTCTCTATATCTTTGCCGGATTCTTTGGCCTGTTTTTATTTGCCATTGATTTCTTTTTCTACCACGGCTTCCGAAAGATGAGATTTTATCCCGTTTTCATTATATTTATCGTCTGTGTGGCTATTTCCTCCGCCCTGAATTATCAGTATGGGATTACCAGTAACCTGTCCACCCTTGTCTGGCTCGTTGTACAGATGGGGCTTTTCACTACGATGGGACAGCTTTTTACCAGAGAGCAGTATGACCGCTGGCTCACTTTATTCTTTATTTTCAGTGGCCTGATCTGGGGCACCGCCTCCGCAATATCGCTCTGGCAATATATCTTTGTCCCCGGATACCGTGTCTTCCTGAATGGACGCCTGATCCGGCAAAGCCTGTATGACAACCGTCTCTTTGGAGTATTTATTGATCCAAATCTGGGAGCCTTCGTTGCATTCCTTGTGATCTGGGGAATGGTCTACCTGATTCGAAAATATTCAAACAAAATACTACGCACCATAGCCATTTTGAACTGTATTGTCCAGTTATTTTATATTATCCTGTCCGGATCACGCAGTACAGAAGTCTGTATGATCTGTTCCCTGTCTTATGCTTTTATCTATCTACTGCTACGATATTATAAAAAAATGAAAAAAAAGCCCGCTGCCCTGATCCGGGCTGCCAGCTATATTATGGTGCCGATTCTATGCACTATGATCCTTGTCGGTTTTTTTAATCTGTTCAAAACAGGGGTTTCCGGCCTTGCCAAATGCATGGCTCCAGAAAAGCACACGACAGAAGCAGAACTAAAGCGTACAGATATCGAAGGAAATGAATCCAACAACCGGGCTGATATTTGGAAAGGGTATCTGTTCCTCATGAAAGATAAACCACTTTTTGGCGTCTCACCGCGCAATGCCTGGAATTATGCCGACAGGGAACATCCGGGAAGCTATATCGCAGAACACCACTATGATGTACACAATGCCTATGTTGCCGTACTTGCCTGCATGGGAATAGTTGGGTTTCTCGTACTGCTTGTGATCCTGTTCTGTTTCCTGAAGACCCTGCTCCCCCGCTCTGTTGATACCAGCCACATGGACATGCAGTACTTCATTGCATTACAGATCATTCTGAATGTAGCCGTATTCATTTTCTTCTATCCGGGAATCTATTTCACTAATGGTATTGATACTGTTCTATTCTGGCCTGCCATTGGATATACCATGCAGAATGCAAAACCGCTGCTGCCCAAAAAAGCGTTGCCTTCGCAGGAATAAAAGAATCATCCCCTGTGCCGGATGATCCTCTGATATAACCGTTTATTTAGAAGTAACATACACATAGAGATCTTTCGCATCCTCCCCACATAAGGATTGCCGAGAATCACAAAAAACCTATGGCGGAGCCAGGATATAATCTCTCTCTCCCTCACAGGATCATATTGACCGGAGCGGATCATCTTGTCATATACCTGAAAATGGGCCCAGATCCTGCGGAATACGGTCTCTTTCTCCAGACCCTGCCCCTCCAGCCGCTGTCCAATACGCTCATATGCCGTGATAAGGTCATGATCCCTTTCTGAATATGGACTTGTCATCAAACTCTCCGCCCTGTGATTATAATGGTATAAAGGCCTGGTATCAAATGCCACCTTCTTTGTTCTCAGCAGGGCATCTATCATCGCAATGGCATCCTCACCGATGGTCAGATCCGACGGAAAAATGCCATTTCCCCCCTCTGATACCAGAAGGCTTCTGTGGAACATCTTACAGACTGGACCCGCTGTTGCAATCTGATTAATCAGAACCTCACGGATAGCACCATGCCCCCCTGTCACCTTCTCCACCTGTCTCTCCGGAAAGTTCCTGCTGTAACCCGGATAATCATGAACCAAGCCGCAAAAAGCGCAGTCAGCCCCTTCCTTTCTTACTGCCTGCACCAGCGTCTCCACCATCTCTTTCTCAATCGTATCATCGCTGTCTATAAACAGGATATATTCGCCTTGTGCCTCTGCAATCCCCCTATTGCGCGCACAGCTCACTCCCGCATTCTTCTGGTGAAATACCCTCACTCTCTCATTGCCTGCATAATGGTCACAGAGTTTACCGCTCCTGTCAGTGGCGCCATCATCCACCAGCAGAAGCTCAATATTTTCATATGTCTGTCCCAGTATGCTCCGGATACACACAGGCAGAAACATCTCACAGTTGTATACCGGAACCACAACGCTTACTTTTATTTCCCTATCCAAATCATCGTCCCATCTTTCTCTTTACCTGATCCGGATTGATGGAAGACATGAGTGCTGTCTCTTCCGTTATCTCACCCCGCTGGTAAAGGTCTATAATACATTGATCCATGGATATCATGGAAAGGCTTCCTGATGTCTGAATCACATTATCAATCTGATAGTTCTTGCTGTCACGGATCATATTACTGATAGCAGGGGTCATCTTCATGATCTCTACTGCCGGGATCATGCCCCCTGTCTTTCTCTGCAGGAGCTGTTGTGATACGATACAGTTCAAAACAAGGGATAACTGGATCTTAATCTGGTCCTGCTGGTCTGCCGGGAAAGAATCCACAATTCGGTCAATGGTATTTACAGCTCCCTTTGTGTGCAGGGTGGCAATAACCAAATGACCTGTCTCCGCTGCTGTCATGGCAGTGCGGATGGTCTCAGCATCACGCATCTCCCCAAGCAGTATCACATCCGGTGCCTGCCGCAGGCAGGCACGAAGCCCCGTAAGGTAATTATCTGTATCAATGGCAATCTCCCTCTGGCTGATGATAGATCTCTTATTGCGGTGCAGGTATTCAATCGGATCCTCCAGGGTAATGATATGTGCCTCCCTCTGCTCATTGATCGCATCAATGATGCACGCCTGTGTCGTAGATTTTCCACTCCCGGCAGTACCAGATATAATGATCAGCCCATGCTGCATTTTCGACAACTCAATGATGGCATCTGGTATGCCCAATTGCCTGTAGTCTGGTATACTGAAAGCAACCACGCGGATCACGGTAGCATGGGAACCACGCTGCATATATGTATTGACACGGAACCGCGCCAGATTCTTCATGGCAAAAGAGAAGTCATCATCTCCTGTCTTTAGAAAATGATCCTTTGAACGCTTTGCATAACTGTAGATCTCATCAATAAAATAAGTTGTCTCTGTGGGAGTCAATTTATCTGAATTATCCATGGGACGGATCTCCCCATCCACCTTATAACTCAGATAACCGCCCGCCACGATAAATATATCTGATGCACCATCGGCCACAGCCTTGATCAAAACTTCCTCTAACCCTGTCATCCCTGATACTAACTCCTTTCCTTAATCCACAATCTCCTGAGTACCACCCCACACATCCATCGAAGTATCCGCTTCCCATTTATTTACATATACTTTCTGCCATCTGTCAATACGGTACCTGCCATTCCATACCACAACAGATACCTGTAACTCCTGTTTTTCATCAATAGGACAGGAATAATTATATACATTCCCCTTTTTCTTTACGCCATCCGGACATTCCCCGCTCCGGATAGCAGCCAGGATCTCTTCTGCCTCTGTGTCTGCAGCATAATAAGCTTTTTCTGCATCCATCGACTTATTCGCCAGCGTGCTGTCCGCCTGGGCTGTGGAGAGTGACAGAAGGGCAAAAACAATAAAACATAATACCGCAAATATTGTCAATATAGAACTACCGCCTACTGTTGTGAAAGACATTTTCTTTTTCTTCATGGCTGTCCCCCTATCTGGTATGCAATGTCCATATTATAAATCTCAGCATCCTCCATGTCAGAAACAATTATGACTGCTTTCTGCAGATAATCTGTCCGTTCTGTGAGCTGCAGGGACAGGATCATCTTCTCCTCCGGATAACGGATCTCCAGGCCTTCTTCTGTTACTTCTGCCCCCAGGATTCCGCCTGCTTTCTCCAGGTCCCCATGGTTCGCCTTACAATATTCTGTTACGTGCTGTGCCTTTGCCATAGCATTCTGTCTCTGTTCATCCCCTCTGGAAAGCCGGTCTGAATACACAAATGCCTGCAGGCAGACTGCTGACGCAAGGGCAAATACCAGGATCATGATGACCTGCTCCATCAGGGCAAGTGGTGCTTTGCTTCTCTCATAACCACTCATGGCATCACCCCGCTTTCACTTCGGAGTGCCACCGTCGCCGTACTTGGCCTTCCCTCTTTATCCACTGATGTAATCTGTATCACATCTCCATTCCGTTCAAAGGACAGACCCTGCGCCTCCATTACCACATTTCCCGCCTCTGGATCAAAATCCAGATCTGTCAGCGTAAATAGTTCGTAAATATATCCATTATAATAATAAATGCGGGTGTCATATTTCTCGCCCCCGGCTTCCCGGTACATATGCAGTGTGTCAATGCCATCTTCTTCCCCTGCACTAGCAAATCCTCCCACAGCAATATTTCCCCGCACATCATTATTGCGTATCTTCGCTGCTACATAAGATGTCACGATCCGTTTATTATATCCCTCATTATCGCGCTCCACCAGTTTCTGGTAACTATTTGCCCCCAAGGCAAGGACGGCGACAACTGTCATGGCAAAGACCGCAAAAAGGATAAGGACAAACGCACTTTCAATATTATGTTGCTGCAATTTCCCCCTCATACACAGACCAGCCTTTCTCTATTCGTTTAACATCACCGTAATGTCAGGCATCAGATTGGCACCCTCGATCTCATAGAAGACAGAATATCTGTCTTCGTCAATCTGGATGCCATAATTATCCTTTAAATATTGGATACTCGGCGGATACACTCCCTCCGTCGCATAACAGGTCATGGTTGCCTTCCGGATGGATTCATCCAACTGTTTCAAGCTCTCTGACTGCTGTCCATTCCCCATTTTATCGGCTGCCTTCACAAGACAGAACACAAGAACCGCCAAAATGCCAAAAAGAATGATTGTTTTGATCAGATTTAAATTCAGTCTATGTCTCATATCGTCCCTCTCTATCCCAAATTTTAGCCAATAGAAGACATTATGTTGATCAACGGCAGCATGACAGCAATCAGGATAATACCAACCATAATGGATGTTATGA
>CANRWA010000015.1 GCA_947643415.1 uncultured Clostridia bacterium
GGAAATCATGTATGAGGATGTATTTGAGGGTAAAAAAGGATGGAGAATGAAAACGAATATTTTATCATTCACATCGTCAAATCAGGGAGTGGCAAAAGTAACATCAAGCGGAAAGATAAAAGGGCTGAGGAAAGGCAAGGCAACCATAACAGTGAGAATGAAACCTACTGGTGTTAAGTGCAGGGTGAAGGTAACTGTTAAATGATTTTTGAAGCTATTCTATGCGTTAGCTCAACGGCGGGGTCAAATTGGCGCCGCCCAGCTAACTCAGCGAAAGAAAGATCCTGAATTATATGAAATCCAGGATCTTAGTGGTCAGATATTTAGTATTTTGCTGTATGGCTTCCTGTGATTGTTTCCGACACTCCATTCCGTGTAACTTTTACTTTTACATCCAGCCGGTAAGTTCCTTTGGAGAGGAGATAACAAGTTTTTGAAACAATAAGTATACGATCATTGCATGATATGTTCCAGCTCTTTACTGTTGTAGTGCCAGAAGAAGTCACTTTTTTGAGTTTCATTGTTCCTTCGATCCTGGTTGTATTTGACTTCCCAATGATAGTTGTTTTACAACGAGTTGCGCCATCGCTGTCTATGCTCAATAATGTTGTAATTGAATCGGTAGTTACACTCTGGACAGATATTCCATTATCGGTACTGGCGGCCAGACTTCTAGAATTTGATAATGATTGTACGGATAGTGCTAATGCTAATACCACTACTGCTATTTTTTTCATATACCTCATATTAAATCAATCTCCTATGTTTTTAATTTTACTCCTTCAGCGATTCGTATTATATCATTTTCTTCGAGTCCAGTTATATATAAAGTGCAGAGAAAATCTTCTTTTTGCCAAATCAATCTGCTATCTGATTTATCAGAATTGCTTTGATAGAGGTCACAAAAAGTTCCATCCTGCAGTTCTTTATGGGTAAGAGTACTATTTTCATTGTCAACGGATGTATCAGCATCTTTTGCAATGGCGTAATGGAATATTAATTGCTCTGTCCCTTTACAATATGTAACAGTCCCCATATCCTTTTCCATATCAGCACTTTTCAACATATAGCCATCTGGTATGTATTCCAGTGAGAATCCAGCAACAGATTCATTATTTATATCTGCTGATATCGTTTTATCAGAAGATGTGGTTTTATAATTTGTCATGCCACCGCTTACCGCAGTTTTTATCCATTGGAAACAAGTAGCACGGACATCCCTGTCAAGGGCACCTATCAAAATAAAGCTGCCAATCAGAAGGACAAATAGAGAGGCGATATTCTGTCCAAGGCGTCGCAGTCGTCTTCGCCATCTGTATTTCCAAGACATACCACTCAGCCTGTACAGGATTTCAGGGGGCGGCTCTTCCTCTGTCATATCACTGGCTTCCTCCGAAGAATAGAATCTGTATCGTTCCTCTTCATATTCTTCTCGTACTGCCTTTTCCAACAGATCCTCTTCCTTGGACACAGCCCAATTCCTCCCTTGGTTTCCCTAAAACGAATGACCCCCTGTTTCAATAAGCTTCGAAAGGGACTTGAACCCTCGACCCCTTCATTACGAGTGAAGTGCTCTACCGACTGAGCTATCGAAGCAAAATGTATAAAGTTCATTAAGAACTACAACAGAATAATAATACAACATATTTTTCGTTGTTGTCAATATGAATTTGAAAAATTGAAGAAAAATATTCCAACTATGTGGTTCTGTTATACAGCATATGGCGTGGCGGAACGGTAGATAACAGTCCGGCGGCTGGTGTGACAGACGCCGCCGGACCGATAAAACAGATGGATGAAATCGGTTTACCGTATAGACAATTCTTTGTTATAGATAAATCCGTCATAGGTTTTCATTCCTCTTTTGTATTTTATATTTGTCCATTGTTTTCCCACTGAGACTACCGTCACTTTGCTGCCTTTGGGGGCTGTGACCTGTACTTTGGATGTTTTTTTATTTTTCTCATGAATATCGGCAGTGGGGGCAGTGATGGTTCCTGTCCTGTATTTTGACAGTCCGGATTTTTTCAGGCAAGTGTTTTTGACAAAACCGGTTTTTAAGGCATTTACCATCTTTGCTCTGACCTGGCTCCAGCCATTGCCTTTGTCTTTTATGAATTCCACTTCCCGGCCTACAGGCAGGCTGCCATAATATCCTTTCACAGTCATGGCAGATTTATATAAGCGGCATTTGGTTGTGATGGTAGTTTTATCAGGATCCTGGTCATACAGGGGCCTGCCATAGCCGAGTATTCTGCTGTGTGCTGCAGAATATGATTTCTCACAGACAGAACCGCCATTATCTACAACAGAGGAACTATTATTTGTATTTCCCTCCATCGTATAGATTTTGTTCCCCGATACCTTTGTCACGATCCCGATATGATTGGCGCCACTGTGGCGGGAGCCGGAGAAAAATACAAGGTCTCCGGCCCTGGGGGATTTAAAATATCTTTTTTTCTGGACAAAGGCGGTGCGGATTGTCTCGCATGCTGCCGAGAATGCACCGCATAACAATTTTTTGGCAGTTGTCTTTGAACCGCCACAGAGTTTGTACATCACCCAGCAGATAAAAGAGGCGCACCAGTAGTCGCCGTTTGTTCCAGTGATAACACCATATTTGGTAAAATTATTGCTGCCAGGGTTTGCTTTTTTGCTGTTCAGGTTTTTGTTTGATGCTTTTTCTATGTATCCTTTTTCTGCTTTTGCGATCTTGATCGCCTTTTCAGCATAGTATTTGGACATTTTGATTCATCTCCTTTTTTTCGTTAGTATAGTGGGGAAAATAGGTTCAAATTGGTGCTGCTGAGTTACATTGGCCAGCCTTGCTCCTTGTCGGAAGCTTCGATCATGAATCCAATGGAAGTGATAGCGGCAGGAGATATTTTTATATTCTCCATCTCCTCTGGACGGATGGTGTAGATGTTGATCTCTACTTCAAACTGGTTTAGTTCGTTGCGGTCTCTGTTGAAGTCTTTAATTGTTTCGGGGATCAGTTCGTAGAAACCGGGATTGTCTTCTGTCTGGATGAAATTACCATTCTCATCTTTTCGCACATACTTGTCCATCAGTTTGTTCATTTCCTCCTGATAGTCGGTGAGTGCTGCCTGGATCCCTTTGATGTTCTGGGAGATCTTCAGGCTTGTCCGGTAATTCATCTGCTGGGGAATGATCTCGTTTAGTGCTGCAGTTGCGTTTGATAGGGTTAGATAGGTGAGTTTCATAGAATTGCCTCCTTGAATTTTATAGATTATAAAGCTAATATGGGAGAAGAACTTATTGATAAGTATAAAAACTGGGAATCCGAATTACAACAAAGGGAGGAAAAACAACGAAATTCGGAACAAAATCAACAATGAGATGTGTAAAAATGATATATAGTAAATAAGAATACAATAGTTTATAAAAAGTTATAAATATATAAATCCATAAATATTTATATATTTCGGTAACAAATTGGTGTAGAAGATTAGAGCTTAAATATTGTTCGTTAAAAGATAAAAACTCATTCAGTTCCGTCTATATGGATGATCTCTTGCATTATTCATTTCCATCACCTCGCATTATGAACTCAAACCGATAGAAAAAGAGGTATATGTTCCAGCGGGTCCTGATACAGTAATATAGCCTGAATCTGCACTAACTGTTATATAATTTGAACTTGCGTATATTGTATGAAAATTGTATCCGCCACTATAGGTTATACAACCCAAAAGAATATGATTAGCAAATTTAATGACAAGAAATGCAAACAAATGGGTGCTAGTGCTGCCATTCACAGCATAACGTATTGGTATAGTAAATGAACCTTGGGATGACGCGATAGTATTTGCCTGCGTGTAACTCTTGTGACTATGGCCAATTTCTTCTTTATAACTTAGCATTTCTGTAATCGCTGCCCTTGTCATAGTACCATCTGTGCTTGTGCCTGTGGATGAATACAGTTTCGTCAATCCAGACACAGAAGCTGTACCTGTACTGTAGGTGGTATTTGTCCCTGGAATCCCCAAGGCTGTAATATCTGTCTTTGTCACTGCGGCCGCCCCGGTCACATGACCACTGGTATCCGTTGTAATCTTATACAGCCCGCTGGATTTCGCACCTGCAGCACTGGAAGGATGGGTATATTTATTTGCCCCTGTGGCAATACCTGACAGCTTCGTTCGTTCATCGGCAGTGATGTGTATTGCATTATTATTTACATGAGTCTCCAGTTCTGACTGATTTGCTTTCAAAGCTATTGCTGCCTCTATGTTTGTCGACATATCATTCCATTTGGTTATGTTATTGGAAGTGATAGAATCTAATGCATCTTTGTTGCTGTGTTCGTGTTTTTTATTACTGGCATCATCCCATTTTGTTTTATTTGACTCCAGTGTTGTGCCATCATCCATCTCGACAGTCTGTGAACTTGTCCAGAAAGATAACAGTTTATAGCCGTCCGGCAGCCGGATATGCCGCCGGATTTTTTTGAATCCAGATAATATGCTCATTTTGGTGGCCTCCTAACGAATGGATTTGTTTGATTTACTTGTAGCAATATAATATTTGTGAATGTATAGTATTAAGATGTTCTCAGATAAATGACTTGTGCGATGGGAGATAAGGTTTTATCATTTCCTACTGTATTTTTGATGCCGCCTCTAACAGTTTTTTTGTCGGGGTCAAGATAACAATACATCCAGCATACGTCTGCAGAGCAGGTATCTTTTGCAATGGCAGCAATTGGTTTGTAATTGCTAATATTGGCCACTGTTCCTGTTGTTCGTGCATCCCAATTCCCCTGCACCGTTAATTGATTAAGACTCAGATCTCTAATGATGACTAAATCTGTTGTTTTGTTCCAGTATGTGTTTGATATTATATTCCCATTCCCATCTTGTGCAGCTTTTGTTGCAGCCCCATCTAAAGCCCCATGAAAAGTTGTAGCATACATGTTTGCCCATTTATGAGATGAGGTTCCGATTGCCCCGTTATTATTTGTGGCGGGATAGAAATTTCTTGATTTATCGAGGATAACCTGTAGTCTGTTGGCAATAGTATTGCAATTCACATCAAAATAAATATTATTATCCGATGCAAGGTGAAGTTCTTCATTTGTAGCAGATACGACACTTTCAAGGGCTTTCGCTGATTTCCCGCCGCCTATGATGGCAGCACCTCCAGCACCGACAGAAATTCCTTGGCCATTAGTATCTCCGCCATATATTTTTAAAGGTGTCTGTGTAGAGGAATTCATTTTAAAAGATAGATTTCCGGTCAGTGTACCGCCAGTTGTTGATAAGGCACCGATATTTGCAGATGACAGGTTGACATTACCCGTTCGATATGATGATTCGGCATTTCCTTTTATGCCTGTGACATTGGACTCTGACAATATATTCCATTTAGCTACCTTTTCAGAAGTGATAGAATCCAAGGCTGGCTTGTTGGTGTGCTCATGTTTTTTTGTGCTGGCATCATCCCATTTTGTTTTATTTGACTCCAGGGTTGTGCCGTCATCCATCTCGACAGTCTGAGAACTTGTCCAGAAAGATAACAGTTTGTAGCCGTCCGGCAGCCGGATATGCCGCCGGATTTTTTTAAATCCAGATAGTATGCTCATTTTAATCTTCTCCTTTTAATATTCATGCCGCCAGAAGAAACTATTAATGTACAATTATAATAGACATTAATTTGGAGGTATGACTGTATACTGTGCACCAGAACAGTAATAACCTGAGGATGATACACTTTCTAATTTTACCTCTTCATAAAAACTACTACTCGTATTCCTAATGGCCAGATCAAATTTAAACTGCATTTCATAGATGTTACTTCCTTTACTTGCACGCGATAAATAATACCCACTATATCCTACATTTCTGGCTATACATATGTTAAATGGGTATATTAGATATCCTACTCCTGCATAGTAAATTACGGCTGTCCCGATAATAACTGTACCTTCTAAGTACTGTCCATTTAAAATATTAGTAGTCGTTCCATAACCGGAAGCTCCAGTTACTGCATGAGTATGTGGTTGCTTACTTGATACATAATTTTGTACATAAGATGGAGTGGCAGCATAGTTTTTAATATTACCAGAATGAAGAAGTGTCACCCAATTGCCCCATGTACCAGCCTTCTTATTTCTATACCTCACTTCATCTACTGTCATACCTAAAGCTAACTGAGTTACATAATTGGCATCTGCCCCCTGCCCACTGAGAATGTGATAATAATGACTAGTTGGTATGTTGGTACTTCCATCTGTAAATTCTTCCACAATGAAGCTGTTTGTCCCTGGGTTATAAGATGCGTTTTTTGTTACTCTGTTAAGTTTTAAACAGTTGGATTTCCCATCTAAAGCCCCATGGAATGTTGCAGCATACATGTTTGCCCACTGATAGGATGAGGTTCCTACTGAACCGTTATTATTTGCAGCGGGATAGATATTTCCGGTCAGTGTACCGCCTGTCGTTGGCAGGGCGCCAATATTTGCAGATGTCAGGTTGACATTACCCGTTCGATATGATGATTCGGCATTTCCTTTTATGCCTGTGACATTGGACTCTGACAATATATTCCATTTAGCTACCTTTTCAGAAGTGATAGAATCCAAGGCTGGCTTGTTGGTGTGCTCATGTTTTTTTGTGCTGGCATCATCCCATTTTGTTTTATTTGACTCCAGGGTTGTGCCGTCATCCATCTCGACAGTCTGTGAACTTGTCCAGAAGGATAACAGTTTGTAGCCATCCGGCAGCCGGATATGCCGCCGGATTTTTTTGAATCCAGATAGTATGCTCATTTTAACCTCCTCTCAGTATTCCTGCAGCCAGAAGAAGCCGTTTTGCTGATCAGCAGGTTCCGTGTCTGATAAAGGTTCCATCATGCCGGTAAGAAGGTCTTCACAGTTTTTGGCAGCCGTATTTGCTCTTTTTGTGGCATCTTGGACATTTTGCAGGGCATTTGCAGTATCGGTCTGCCGTTTTTCTTCTTGTTCCTGTCTGGCTTTCTCTTTTTGTTGCCGGTCAGATTCATTTTCCTTGATTTCCAGGTTTTTCTGAATCAGATCATCTGTTGTCTTAACCGCTTCTTTCAGATCTTCATAAGTATCATTTATTTCTGTTTCAAGATTGTCAATGTGTTCTTTTGATTTTTGTGCGGACTGTTCATATTCCCTGACATGGTTTAGTGTATGGACGATGGAGAGGTATTCATCAGTACTTTCCAGCTCTGAACTATAGTTGACATTTGGCTCCACATAGATAAAGAATGTGTCAGAGAAATAACAGGCTCCATCTGGTTTGTAGATGCATAGCTCGCATTTTACTGTTCCTGGTACAGAAAGCATCTGCCGGGTGACAGTAACATTTATCTTGTCGTCCGTGAGAGATATATGTCCTTCCTCAACATCATTAACAATGAATTTATTGTCGGGTTTTGTTGCAGAAATGACAATTTTCCAGTCTGGATCAAGTTTTAAGCGGTCATTGTTGTCATAAAGAGTTATTGATAGTATATGTGTCTGGTCTGAATTTTGCTTGATTACGGTTCGTTTTATATCGGATGAACCAAAATTGAGCTGTATGTTGTGAGTGATTGGGTCCATTATAGATCACCATCCTTATCTTTTTTTAGTAACGCTATTTCTTTTTTCAGATCTTCTAATTCCCGATACATTTCCTGCGCAAAGGCAATATGGAGTGCATGTAGATTTTCATAATTAATCCGATAGGCAGTATCCCCAGTGTATTTTCCCTCATCCATATAGGAGCGTGTTTCATATTCTTCTACCAGGTCGCTTCCTCTCCAGTCAATGTTGTTTTTTTCTAAAACATGAACCACCTGCTGTGCCAGTAAACCATAATGTACTTTGTTATTTTCAGCACAGCCATTTTTGAAAGAATATTGTTTGGGTTTGAAATTAAGGTATATCGGTTTAATATTTTTGAGAGGGAGTATTTCTTTCTTAAGACGGAAATCAGAAGAGGAAGATCTCTGGAAATTGTCCTGGACATAGGGAACACTGGCGAAGTTATATCCGTCCTCTAATCCAGAATGAATATTGCCATAGGCGGTCTTTGTTTTATATATTTCTGTTATATTGGTATTCTTGTTTACTACTTCAGATCCTTTGCAGAACATATTTCCAGAGGCGCTTATATTCCCGGCAGCATGCATATTGCCGGAAAAATATGTACCTCCACCGCTCAGCGGACCCATGTAAGTTCCATCATTGAAATATAACCTATTTGTTATATATAACTCATTTGCTATTTTTGTAGTCCCATAAATTAGGATATCTTGTGTATCCCCATTAGGATTAAGTCCATAATTCAGGACAAGGGGTGTTATATAAGTACTGTCAGAAGATGAATTCATGTTACCAAAAGAGATGAATTTACTGTCCGCTTCTGAATGAATGCCAACACCATAGATGGATGTATTTTTCCAACTAGTTGTGGATAAAGTCATACATTCTGTACTGTTTCTTAGGAAGCGTAGGGAGCCAGAGGATAACACAACTTTTTCGCCCCCATTTTGGGAAATCAGAGATTTTCCCTGGGCATCCAGCTGCAGATGGTTATCATTTACATTTCCAGAGTATATGGAGGAGGAGTTGATTGTCCACCCGCCTATTTCGCCATAGTGGGAGGATATTGTTCCATTAAAGGTTCCAGATGTAGCGTTGATCTCACCATTAAAATAGGCATCTCCATTCGCTTTTACACCCATTATTGGATTAGTTGAAGTTTTTTTCCGAATGGCAAACAAATAATCCGTAAGAGTTTTATCGCATTTTTGATCTGGGTCTATTTCAACAGAATAATTATTATTTGCTATGTACAGGTACCCGCCACCGATCTTCGGTGATATAACAGAATCAGAGGTTATGGTTGTCACACCAAGGCTGCCTTTTACAGAATTTTTAAAATCGTTGAGTCCGGCGACAGCGTTTGAAGTAATGGCATTATCTTTATTTATTGGGTTGAGCCATGTAATTGCACCGCCATCCAGTGTAATTCCATTTTCATCTATAAAAACAGAACCTTTATCATTTGTTACATGTAGTTCTTTTGTGACTGTAAGGTCTCCATAAAGAAGATCCGCCCATACACCATACACAGGTTTTTTGTTGTACATACCGAGTCCGATGGCAAGTCTGGCAGACTCCCAGTTATTATCCGTCATAACAAGATTCCGGTCGATAAGTTTCATCTGGTACGGGGAATAGGTATCTGTCTCCTGGTTCTTTCTGCGGAGCAGGATGCCATGGCCGTCGATAACGACATCCTGGTCACGTCCGGCTTTTACTGCCATAAGAGCGGCATCCAGCCCTTCTTTTTTTATGGCATCAAACTGTGCGCTGGCGGCGCCGCCTTTCTCAGCCTGTGTTGCCACATAACTATAGGAGGTTGCCATGCTGGCAGCTTTGTCTATGATATCTTTCACATCATTCAGTGTCCCGCCTTTGTAATTTGTCACATTGGTAAATGTAACTTCAAGCTTGTCTGTTACAGGGAATGACAATGTCATGGAGGCGATCCGCATCTTATAAATTACACCGTCGATGCGGACTCTGACAAAGTTATTGATCCGAAATCCGGAATAATCATCATTTACCAAAATATCCCCACATTGAAAGGATTTTTGGCCGACGATGGAAGAGAGGGGGGCGTCTATGGTATACTGCGCCATGCATGCCTTGGCTAGCTCCTGTTCGGCTTTTGCCCGAAGTTCCTTTGCATGTTCAATGAGCTGTGTGTTATTCAGCCCGTCCGATATGTAATTGTCATTTTTGTACACATCTTCCCGGATGAAAGAACGTAGTTCTGCGTAAAGCTGTTCATTGTTTAAGTATTTTTTTAGATTAAATTTTTTCTGGCATGTCTCCCTCATATTTGTGATGGTATCATTTTTATGGGAACAATAACTGTCGCTGATATTTTTCATGATATCAAGATAGGTGTAGATATCACTGCCGGAACTTTCGCAATGGGGGTTGCTGCAGACATTTCCATTTGTACTTTCGGAGACATTGGAGCTGCCGCATTTCTTACATTGGAATGGCTTTGTGCCGATGAATTTATTTACTTTGTAGGTTTTGTTTTGGTTGTCCTGGTATCCACCGGAACAGGAGGGATCTAACATGTCATGAAAGACAGATTCCAGATCCTTATGATGTTTCAGTGAGTATTTTACCCTGCCATCTGCATCAAGAAAGTCTGGATCGTATTCCCCGTGATAAGCACAGATGGCGAAGATCTGTTCCAGCAGCATATCCATCTGGTTCTGGATATCCGTCTGAATGGACTGATAACTGGTTATCATATTATTTAATATGTTACAATTTCCTGAGTCCGTTTCTTCCGAACACAGCAAATCCCTCAGAGAATCGATGCATCTTTCGTATCCATCATAAAAGGATTCCAGCCGGTTATAGGAATAGAGGTTCCAGGGGCGTTTGATTTCATTGTCATAAGACTGGTCAATGGTACTTAGGATATATTGTGTGTGCTGTTCGATATATTTTTTATAGTCCTCTGTTGGCTCGTCTGCAAAAGAGAAAACAATGGAAAAACCGTTTACTGCATTTTGCATGGAGGAGTCGCTGATTGTGTATGGTTCCTCATTTTCTCCCTGAGACACATATGTGTTCCGGGATGGCTGCAGATGCAATGTGTAACTGTCATCCCGGTTTCCTGTACTGTATATCTTAATTTTTCCGTACCATTGATAGGAATTGCCAGGGTGATAGGGATCTGTTTTATCTGTTATGGTGCTGCCTTCTATTGAGAAGGAATAGCCTTCCGGCATAAAGGAAGAGAACATATTCTGCACGGAAATGCGGGCAGCATTGTGGCTGTAATCATTATAACTCTTTATAAAGAATTTGTTATCATAATAATGGCTGATCTTCGTTAGCACAGTATAAAGCGCCTCATCTGTTTTCAGAATCTCTTTCTCGTGAGGAGGCATCTTACTGCTCCTGAGATAATGTTTTATATCAAAAATATTGTATTCCGTTTCAAGGAGATTTTCATAGTCACCGATGCTGCTCTGATATTCTTCGTCGTAATGATCCAGTATTTCTATTAGTCCAGGACTCATTTCCTGTTTCTGCTTATCTGAGAACATCATGATCCTGTCAGATGCAGACATGGAAAGCCCCTGTACAGCAGCGGTGATCAGATCGTCCCCGCCTGTTACCTTGAAACAGTTCTTTATGCTGTCCTTTTCACTGCGGATGGAGATCTCGTCGGACAGGTTTTCTGTTGAGATGAAAATATTTGTATCCATGCCGATGTCCCTGATATGTTCAGAGGAATGACAGTTCTGGCATACGCCGCCTACGATGGTGCGGTATTTGTATGTATTGGAGGAGGTTTTTTGGCTGTCATCGAGTTTATTGTAACATTCATCGCAGTACTGCATGTCATATACATTAATGACCCGTTGTGGCTTTCCATCTTCCAGATAGATCTGTATATCGAAAGCACAGTTGATCTCTTTTGAGATATCGCTAAAAATAGTGAGGATATCAGTATCACTCCAGGAAAATGTGCGCTGGATCTGTCGGAGGGTTTCGGATACAGTTCCAATCCTGTAGTGTGGTGCACTGGACAGGATACGGTGAAGAAGGGAGGAATCGCGGTATTTTTTCTCCGTTTCGGCGTCTATAATCTCATTTATGCTGCGGTAAAATACAGTGCGGAGGTTCGCATCATAATCACTCCGGTTCATGTCATCATCGGTATTGACTTCCAGCGTTGTAAGAATCTGTGACAGTTCTGCGTGGCCAAGGGAGATTCCGGTGACGGATTTAGTGACAGAGGAGTTTTCGTTTTTTTCTATGGCGATTTCAAAGTAGCCATAACCATCCACCAGGACGACAGACAGATCGTCCAGCTTATCAAATAAGGGGGTGTCTTTACCATCAACTTTTCTGTAATATGTGAAACTGATCTCATCCGCCTGATTGATCTCATTTACTGTTATCCTAAGGTTTTCTATGGGATACAGTTCTCCAATCTTGTGGATACGTTTGTCCGCAAGAAATATCTGCGGCTGTTTGTATTCGTTTGTAATGGGATTTAATTCATAGCCGTATTTTTTAAATGGGATGGACACTATATCACCGCCTTTCTTGGCACACGCCATTTCATTGTTACAATACAGTTACCTGTTACTGTGATCTCATTTTCTCTGTTTGTAAAGGTGTTTCCGATGGTGAGCCAGTCATAGTTAAAATCATCAAAAAGTGCTGCATGTTGCCCCTCATAGCAGTTATGCGTTACTGAAAATTCCCATTCTGTGGATCTTATGCCCATATTCTTTATGGTAATTTCTTCTTCCGGCAGACAATTGTGAATCTGCATACATTTTCCGGTGAGATTGTTCTGGATCTGAATGTCCTGCCTGCCAGAAGGGTGTCTGGCGGAGATGACGGTCTTCGGGTATATTTCCCCGATCTCATCAGAACTGTCAAATAACCTGACTGTATTTGAAGTGGAAGAGGAGATAGTGGCAGTTATGATATCTGACCAGCCGAAGGGGGCATCACAGGTGACGGTTAGATTCAGGCCATAACATTGTCCGCCGATCATGTAACGCTCAGCACTGATCTGGCATCGGTAGAAAATGTTTTCATATCCCTCTTGTATAAACTGAAGCCATTTGTAATCTTTTCGCACAAGCCATCTCATGAGGAAAGCCAGTTCCCGCTCAGAGAGTGGTTCCTCTTTTCCTGTTATGAATGGATTATATTTGCAGACCTGAAAGGTAAATGTCAGTTGCTCATTATAGGTTACGCTGGTTTTCAGCCATTGGCTGGAGTCCGGTGCCTTGAAGGTGGTAAATTCGAGATGGTTTCCGGCAGTCATTTCACCGGACTGTCCCCCGTCAAAGGAACATATGATAAGGTTGTATTCTTTGCTGGATATTCCATCAAATGTAAATTCTGTGCAATACATGGGTATTGGCCTCCTTTCTTATTTTTTTCTGGTTTAATGTATCGTTTGAATGTTGTTTGTAATGCGCCCGTTTTTCATACAGTCGCTGATACTGATCTCCAGGGCCCGCTGGATTTTTTTGCTATTTTGCAGTTCTGTGATAAAGTCCTGCGTCAGGATTGTTTCGTTTGGGTTTACTCTTACACGTATGTTGTCACCGTTTTTTGGCATACCATCTGCACGAATAATACCGCCTGTCTGGAAACCAATATGTGGGTATTTTTGTGATAGGGATCTGTACACTTTTCCATTACTCTTCAAACTTCCATCACCAGATAGGTTTCCAAGCTCCTGTGCAAACATATCAATATATTTGAGACCGCCAGAACCGGAACCTGATTTTACAACATAGCCGTATTTAGATAATTTTTGATTTAGCTCACTGTTGAAGGATTCACCGCTTTTTGCCGGTCTCAGTGGTTTGGTGGTATCACCTTTTCCGGAATGGATTCCGAGGAAAGATTTCAATTGTGTGATCTCTGCATTCCGCATGGACTGTTCCGCATTATTCTTCTGTTCCTGCATGGAAGAGAATATGGCACTGTCTGCTGGCTGGCTTCCTGCTGAGGCACCCTGTTGGCCTCCGGGGGTTTGCCCTGCTCCGGAGCTCCCTTCGGGAGGATTTGCGGATGGGGATCCATCTCTGGTAAGGCATTCTATAATCTTATCAAAGGATTCTGAATAATTGTAACTATAATCTTCGGCTGTCTTGCCAAGGATTCCCTGAATGATCAAACTATTGTCTTGTATCAGGTCAATGCCATCCTGTAACAGCGCATCCGTATCTTTGAACAGGCAGTTAAGGAGGTCTTCATACTGGCTGCTCATATTGTCCAGCATATTCTGTTGGTTAGTGATATATCTGTCATATTCTGTGTCCTGTAAATCCAGGTTCGCTTCATCCAGACTGGCCTGAAGTTTTGACCTTCTGGAACGTCCTTCTTCTGAGTCATCACCCTGCAGGGCGGACATCTGTTTTTCCAATGCTGCGATATTCTTTGTCTTATCAGCAATATTCCGCTGATAATCATACAGGTCTTTCTCCATACTAAGAACATTTTTCTTCGCATCTATGATATTTTTCATATAATCAAGCTGTGCCTGATATTTTGACTTCATAAGGTCAATGATCTGCTGCTCCGCATCAAATTCATTTTTGACCCATTCTTGCTGGCGGTCAATGATCTTTTTGTAAGCATCCTCAAATTGTTCCAGGGAATCATAGTCATGGCTGCCATCACCAAGCTGGAGGACTCCATTCTTTTTCATATTTTCTAGAATGTCCCGTTCTTTCTTAAAGTTCCCGGTCTGCTCTTTTGATGTATTAAGACGCATGCCATAAGTACCGAGGGTGCCGAGACCAGAGTCTGTGAGTTTTCCTGTTTTGGAATCAGTCAGTTCTTCATGGGACAGGAGAGTGGCGATAAAGTCTGCTTCTGTATTGCTGCGCGCAGCGTTTTCTGCCATGTTATCAAGCATAGTTGTATGAAGTTCCCGAATGGCAGCAGAGTTATTTGCAATGGCGATATCACAGTCGTTAATGGTGTTGTCCAGTGTTTGGAGACTGGATTGGATCTCATACCATGCATCCGAATATATTTTGATATCTCCTTTGGCTACGGCATCGTTTAATGCACTTTCAACAGAAGCCCGTTCATTTACAGCTTCATTTCGCTTTTGTGTCTCAAAGTCAGTCTGTTTTTGAAAAAAGTCTGCTGTTACGGTCTGACCGCGCGCTTCCAGAAGAGAGATCCTGTTTTGGGTATCCTGCTCATCATTATTTATCTGACCAATTCTGTTCTCATATTCCTTCTGGATATTTTCGATTTCCTGCATCTTGATCTCAGCAATCTTTGCTTCATATTCTGCCTGTAGTCTTGATGCTTCGGTGGAATCATGGTTTAGGTCTGCGATTTTTCTCTGATAACGGTAGACTTGCCCAAGATCTGCAAGCTGCTTTTCCAGATGGGAATTCTGTTCTTTGTACCCAATGGCATTTGTGGATAATGTTTCTTCCAGTTCTGCTTTGGAGTTGTAGTTATCTACATGATTTTGAAGTTTCTCTGTCTCTTTTTCGCGTATGGATGTTTTTGTCTCTTCCTTTGATGTATTTTTCTTTCTCAGTACATCAGAGACATAATCAACATTATTGTTATAATCAATAAGCTTGTTATAGAGACTGGGATTGCTTTTTTTGGCTTTGTTCAAAAGACCTTTTGGAATTTCCCTGCCCTTTTTAATAAGACTTTTGATCTTCTTTTTGAAACCACTTCCAAGCCCGCTCTTACTCAGTGCTGATAAAGCAGTTTTGCCAGATGTTTTTCTAAGTTTATCTGCATCTTTATAAAATTTGTCATAGGACTTATCATCAGAGCGGTAAGTAGAAATTTCTTTGTCCAGGATTTTGTTTTTACTGGCAACCGTTGTGGCATTGGAATATTTTGCATCAAAATAAGATCGTTTTGTCTCATTATTATCTAGTGATAGATCCAGCTTTTGCTTATTTAGATCTTTTAAGGAACTGCGAAGTTCTTCTGTTGCCTTTCTGGCTTCCTTTGCCTTGTCAATATAATTCTGGTAACTGGTGATCTTTTTCGCAGTATCGTCATTATAATTGTGGATCAGATTAGAGAGGCTCCCCTTGATATCACCTTTTTTTACCTTTGTTTTTAAAGACTTGTTAGTTTTTGAATTTTTGGAAAGCCTGATACCATCTGCTTTCTTCTGGTATTTTGTGCTGGCCTTTTCCTGTGCTTTCAGAAGTTTTGTTGTCTGGGCTATCTGTGTTTTCAGGCTGTTCTTTTTGGAACTCAGGAAAAAAAGATTTTCAAATCTGGCTTTTGTCTGGTCTATTTTAGACTGTAGAACTGTTAGTTTGCGGGAGATCCAGTCGATTTCCTGCTTTGTTTTAGGTGTAGTTCCACTCGGTGTTTTCGCTTTAGGGGAATTCTCTTTCTTATCATCTATTTTGAGTTCTGTATTTTTGGCGGTTTGCTGCTTTTTCTTTTTTTTGCTGTTTTCTTGTGTCGCTATGGCACCCCGGATCATATCAGCCGTTGTTGTACCTTTCATAGAGCCACTGGTCTGTGGTTTTTGTCCCCACTGGGAACCAGTGGTTGTATCCTGGCTGTTCCCTTGGGAATCTTTCGTTGCTGGAGCTGCAACTGCCCTTTTTAACCGGATCAGCTTTTCCAGTTCATCATTTGTGAGACCGAGCCGATGGCAGAATTCAATCAGTGTGTTTATACTGTGCATGTCATCCAGTCCTGTCTCAGATGCCTGCTGTTTCTTGATAAGGAAATCGGCTAGTTCTTCATTAGAAAAACCAAGCTGTTCTGCTTCATCTTTGAATCCCTGAATGTCTTCTTCTGTAGGGTTAGAGATATCGATAGGAGCAAGTGTTGACTCCAGCTTTGCTTCTTTTGCCTGCTGCTGATTTATCTCAAGCTGTTTTTCTACAATTGGCTTTGCATCTTTAATGCCCATTTGTTTCAGAAGTGTTTTATAATAATCTTTATTTGTGTCATTCAGATTGGCAAGGAAGTTGTTACTGTTTATGTAAGACTGAGCTAATTCATCTTGGGCATCTTTGAGCTCGTCTATGGACTTTGAACCATCTCCTGCGATCCTCTTATAATTTTCCCAGGCCTGTTGATCCGCAGGATCCCATTCTGAGACACCAAGGGTGTCATACATGGAGTTCAGGGTGGATATGGAGACCGCTTTATTTTCCTTGTTCTTTTTTTCATCGTAGGCGGAGGTTATGGCTGAAATGCCGGTTTTCATGGAATTAAGCTGTCCCGTGTCTTCGGCCCGCCGGTTTATCTTCATTGTGACAGATTCGGTAGAGAGACCGGTATCTTTCTTGATTCGGCTGGCAAGAAAGGATTTTTCAAATTCCGCTGTAGTAAGTTTTCCTGCTTCGGCTAATTGAAGAAGCCTCTTTTTTTCTTCTTTCTTTTTTGGTTCATCTGTGCCTGTCTTGCCGAGGGTGTTCCAGGAGGAGGAAAAGGAGAGGGAATCTGTATTTTCAGCTCTTTTCAGTCTATTTGAATAATCAGGAAAAAGTATATCAAGAAAGTCTAATATTTCATTCTGTATAACACTATTATTTTTATGGTTTTCTTTTAGTTCTTTTCTGTAGGATTCAAATGATTTGAGTGAGTTGATTTTTCCGGAATCCCATTTTTCTAATATGTTTTCTTTTATATTCCTTATATGTTGTTCTTCTAAAGCTTTATCCCTATTATCCTTCTTATCAGCTAATTCTTTATACCAACCTTGTATCAGGGCAAGTTCATCACTGTATTCGCCAGTCTCAGAATTGATTCTAACTAAGTGATTGCGCCAGTCTTCAAGTTGTTTTAATTGTTTGTCGGCATCCATTTTTTCAAGAGTATTCCCGATGTTGGACCAAAAAGTACCATCAATTGTTTTTGTTACACCATTTTCTTTTAATATTCTAGACACATTTCCCCAAGGATCAATTCCGAAGAATCCTTGTTCCAATCCTTTGTCATAATCAGACTCAGCAATTGCTGCATTAGCATCAATTTCTCCTTTATCTTCTTTTAATTTTAGAAGAAAATTACGTTTAAGTTTATTACTTTGTTCATCAAGTTTGCCATTAACAAGATCTATTTTTTCTGCTTGTGTACCTAAGGATTGGTTGATTTGATCATTTAGATTTTTTATTATTTCTGTATTGTCAGTACTGCGATCCCCTATATCTATATTATTATACTCATTGATTAATGTTTGAATATTATTCTCTTCTTCAATTGAGTTATTTGCGTGTTCTTTTACTTGTCCTTTTGCCTCTTCTATTTGTTTATATGAATTGGAGATAGAATCAATAATAGTACCCAATATCATATTAATACCAGTTGAAAGTAGTGAGGTTCCAAGTGACTTGAAAATTGTGCTGGCTGTTCCACTGGATTTGAATTCTGTTGATTTTGTTTTATTTGTATTTTTTAGGTATTGCTGGTATGTTTCCAGATTTTTTGTTCCATAGTCCATGTCCTTTAGGAAAGATATCAAAGTTTTATCCGTCAAATTCATTTTATTAATAAAGGAATCTAATTTTTTTTCATTTGGAAAAACTAATGATTTTTTTTCCAATTCTTTGTCATATTAAATAAGTCGGAAGCTTCAGCACTTAATCCATTAACTCCATTTTTTAGCTCATGGTTATTGCATTGTACAGCCAAATACAATATAATTTCTATATATTAAACTGCTTCTGTCAATTTTAATATTTATGAAAGGATGTGAGTAAATATGGATATGTTAAAATTTTGTAGTACATGTAGAAGAGTTAATCAAGAGAATTTTCATGGATATATCGCATGGGTTGAAGAAGATTGTTACGAGTGTCCTATATGTGGGGATAAAATGATTGATACATCTATTTCGGTTGATGAATACTATATTATAGACAAAATTTCAGATGAGGTGAATTTTCTTGAAGCAATGATAAAGCTTAAAGAGGATGATATAATAGAGTATCAATTGAGGATGAGCCAATTTAGAACACAAGTACAACAACAGGATGATATTAAACAATTAGTAGAAGAAAAATACATTCCACGATGTCCTAATTGTAACAGCCCTAATGTTCAGCCTATATCAAGTGTTAAGAGTTTTTTTTCCATTGCATTGGGCGGAATATTTAGCAACATGATAAATAAGACCTATGAATGTAATGATTGCGGATATACTTGGTAAAATTGCGTGTGCTTATCCGAGGGTGTAAAATTTTGGCAATAGATAAGTTTCTGTAATAATTACCCGCTTTCACGGGGGTCAGACTGTATATCACAACCTCATACAATTACGCCTGTATGCAGTCAAACCTTGTCAGTCGTTGGGGGTTAAGACGTGGCTTACAGTACCACACCTATCTGTCATTACCATGACAGACTTAGCCTTTCCCTGCTTTCGGTGTGCCAGAATATGGCACACCTACCTATAGATCAGCCATTCCTTTTCGTATTGTTATATAAATGCATATATGCAGATCAGAAGATATAACAGATACAAAAGCATAAATTGTTACTTAGACTCTCATCATATAACATACCATATATGTTTCTTTCTGCTTTTCAGCACCATTGCCGTTTGCTGTTTCCGGCTCCGTTTTGGATTATATATGGTCTTTAGGCTTTCCAGCATATTCGGTTTTTATAATTTATGTAATTAAGGGTATCCATCTTATTTTATGTGGCTGATGCTCCCGTCCGTTGATTGCATGGCATTATTATGTAACCTTAGAGGGGTGGGCGCAGTACGGTCTACCACAGGAACTTCGTACGTTCACCAATACCTTCGGTAATGCTTTGTGTGACAGCATTACGGATCTGTGTCTTTAAGACGGAAATAGAAGAAGGATCTATTTCCGTCTGGATTTTTAGGTTATTGTCGTTTTTGGGCATTTTGCACCATTCCTTTCTGTGTTTTATAGTAGTCATGATATCCATTACTGTATATATACGAAGCTGAAAATGCTTTGGAAGCACTTGATAATGGGAAGAACCAGGGATTTGCTAAATCAAATTATGGGTTTTCCATTTTATAATTTCCGATTTATGTTGTGCTGCCAATTAAACTCTGATATAATAAATATCAGAAATATCACTTATATTGTGTATTATAGCTTCGATATTATAGAATTAATTACTTAAACTTCCTACATTGAAAATTGGGATTGCGTTTTGAAGAAACAAAATTGCGGTTTGCAAAATGGTGGTCGGGTGACATTTTGATTATATTTTAAAGTTTTGTGAAACTAGCTCAACGGTGCCAATTTGAATCCGTTGTTGAGCTAAAAAATGTAGGGATTATGAGTTGTTTTTTTGACACCGTCATTAAGGAGATGTGGCTCTATGTCATTGATAAACTGCCCAGAGTGTAACAGGGAAATATCCAATACATCAAAAAAATGCATCCATTGCGGATATGTGTTAAGAAAGAAAAAATCCAAAAAGGTTTTTGCGGTGTTGATCGTTTCGCTTATGATCTTAACTATAGTCGGTTTGCTGGTTAAGAGATTTTGTCTGCCGTCCTCCCCCTATCATACTCTTTTTAAGATAATGGAATGCCGATCACCAGAAAAGGTTAAAAATATTTTAGGGGAGGATTTTGAGAATAATGATCTAGGAGACGGCTACGTTTACAATACCTATAGAAATATTCAGATTGACGGGTTAGATTGTATTTATTTTACAATTAAGTATAAGAATGATAAATGTACAGGAATAGACTGTGACATTGATAACATGGACGAAGCAGCAAAGGACTCATTTTTTGAAGCGTTGGTTGATCAGTTTGGGGATATTCATTCCTATAAGGAAGAAAAATATCTTGATATAGAATCGGAGCACTACGGTTGGAAAAATGATAATTTATTTTCGGTTGATGTCAATCATTCAACTAAAGATAAGGAAGGAATTTATTTTATACAGATTTATGTTGTTTGGTCATAAAAGTGTTTTCTATTGTTTCCTTTTAGGTTATTCTGTAATAGGTTACCCGCTTTCATGGGGGTCAGACTGTATATCAAAACTACATACAATTACGCCTGTATGCAGTCAAACCTTGTCAGTCGTTGGGGGTTAAGACGTGGCTTACAGTACCACACCTACCTATAGATCAGCCATTCCTTTCTGTGTTTTATAGTAGTCATGATATCCATTACTGTATATATACAAAGCTGAAATTGCTTTGGAAGCACTTGATAATGGGAAGAACCAGGGATTTTCTAAATCAAACTATGGGTTTTCTGTTTTATAAAGGTGCTCTATTTTACAAGTTCCGATTTATGTTGTGCTGCCAATTAAATTCTGATATAATAAATATTAAATTGTTGCTTCTGACAATAGTTTAATATAAGGGGAATATAAGTTTATGACAAAAAACGATTATTACAATTTGTTAATAGATAACGGAATTTATTCTAAAGTTGATGTAAATGAGACGAAGGTTTTTGAATATGATATTGTGATAGAGGATATATATAAAAGATATAAAGTTGAAACAAATGATATGTCAAAGGAAGATGTCATTATTGCTTTATTGGCTAAACAGACTTTATACATAAAAAATATCAGAAACATCATAGTATTTGTGCTGGTAACATCACTTATATTGTGTATTATAGCTTACATATTATGAGAATTAATTACTTAAACTTCCTACATTGAAAATTGGGAGGGTGGAAAAATTTTAGTTATTATACTATAGCAGCAAGGAGACATGATTATATGGAAGTATCTCATCACGAAAATGTTGCAGTGGATCATGATTTAAAGACTATATGTCCTGAATGCGGCAAGGAACTTTTGGATCAGAATATGACATGCATGAATTGTGGGTTCGTTTTAAAGAAAGCAGCTTCCCTGTCTGATAAAAGAAAAAGGCTGGCATTTATTATTGTCATATCAGCGATAGCAGCAGTTTCCTTACTGGTCCTGTTATTCTATATGATAGTGGGAAATAGTAAAAAAAGATATGCCCAGAAACTGATCGAGGCTGATCTTGGCATAGATATATTATGTACAGCCGTTTATTATAATTCAGAGGATCAGTTGTGCTTTGTCGATTTCCAAAAAGGAAATATAGAAGATGTAGCAATGGTGAATCTTGTTTCAAAGGAAATAGGGTATGACAGTGTATTGACAGAATATATAAGTGAGAGCGAAAAATATTCCGACTATAACTCAGAGGGATACCAGGAAGCTGCCAGGAAGATTGTCGGGTATGCGTATGATGTTACTGCGTATTATGCTGCCCAGGACGGAAGAGGTGGATGGAAGCAGGTATATCCTTAGAGATTGCTGTCGTCCCCTTCTGTGTTTTCGATAAATTGTTTGAACATCTGGTACTAAATAATTGAAATAATATTTGACAATATATTACATTATGTTACAATAGTTACGGTGCTACCTAAAGTGGTAGGCGGTTAGTCCTTCTCTCAGAGGGACTGGCACCCTCTGTTTACATAGATAATCTTCTCCGGGAGAAATATTTAAGTGAAGGAGGGGATTGCAGTTATGTCTTTAGATCAGATTATTCAATTTGTGATAATGCTTACCTTACAGCAGTCGCCGGTTTGTTTTTTCAAATCGGTAAACGAAAATAACCGCCCAGGCTCCAATCTGATGCGGCTATAACCATTTATATACTTATTCAATCTTGGACTAACCGCTTGCTATCGGTAGTACCTTTTTATTCTTACCTTTCATTATTATTACATAAATAGATCCCTATGTCAATTATTTTCTTCGTTTCTTCCCTACAGCCAGGGTAATTCCGGGTCTTCGACACTTGTAAACTAAACTGTAGGGTACCTGTTACAGCAGGTGTCCTTCTTTACGTTCAATATACCAAAATCTGTGCAAAGTTTCAAATGCTTTCTTCTGGCAGTTTGTGTCACTTTTTTTTATTTCATTAGATATATTTGTAGCACTTTTTTATGGTTTCTTCCGTGTGGTGAAGTCATTAGTTTGGTTATATTGTACAGCTTTAATATAAAAAGGACTTCCATTTATTTCTTACAAATGATATAGTAATTACATATAATTATTAGTTATGCAGGAACGATAACAAAACGTACTTCGTGGAACAACGTATTGTAAGCATCCCGCAGTCATGGCTTCATCCCATTGCCAGAGGCTTCTGTTGAGTTTTGCGCAGTCTGGAAAATGCAAATTTCTGCTTAATCGGCAGACACTATTTACATCTGTATGTACCGTGTTTTATGTGGATAACAAAATTAAAGAAGACATTCAGTCGTACAATTAAATTTGAAAATATTTATAACATTATAACCGAGATGACCATAAGAGGTGGATGGGAGCAGGTATATCCTTAGAAATTGCTGTCGTCCCCTTCTATGTTTCATTTTTTATAAGTATTCCAATCTTTATTAAATAGTGCTAAAGTTTTTTTCGTTTCATCAACAGAACTGTTTTTTGTGATAAAATCAGAGTCGTTTTAACATATTTTAGTAAAGGAGTTAGTTTAAATGAAAAAGAAAAAAAGTTTAGTGGTTATTGTGATAATCTTAGTTTTTATAGTTACATCTGTATGTGCTGTGTTTTTTGTAAATAACAAAAATGGCGAAGAAGTTCCCATAAACCATTTAGTAAATGCGATAAATAATCATAATGTTTCTGAAATACCAAAAGCGTTTCATGAATATTGCTCCCTGGCGATTGAGCAAAATATATCAGAAGAAGAATTCGATAATTATATTAATGGTATTTCACAGGATTTTGGTGAAAATTATCAAATTTCATACAAAATTATTAGTATGAGCAGCATGTCAAAAGAAGACATTGAAATGTATGAAGATAATGCAAAGGCTATATACTCCAATTATCCTTACATTTCAAATGGTGGTACAATTAAATTTGAAAATATTTATAACATTACAACCGAGATGACCATAAAAGGAAAATATCAAGAAGAAAAAGGAAGTGTTGAATTTGCAGTAGTAAAAATAGATGATAACTACTATTTTTTACATATACCAAATCAAATAATGAGTACGTTTATAAATTATTAGCTCAAATTTCCTATATTAAAAATGGAATTATATCATACATGGATTTTATTTTGATAATATCATAACGGGGAGGAACTATAATGAAAAAAATAATGGCGATATTAATGATTTGCATATTGTTTATTGCATGTTCATCATCTGTTGGGAGATTACCAATAAAAGATGGTGAGTTTGTGATTACTGTTGAGGAATTTTGTGAAAGATACAAAAAATGTGTAAGTAGCAATGATGAATATGAAGGTATATCTTTAGGCGAATTAACTAAAGATGGAGAAATTTTTGATTACGAAATATTATATCAATCAGAAAAGACGGATACACATCTTGCATTTATAAAAGGAGAAAGTAAAAATAATGTTAGAACAATTGCTTTGGTTGCAAGCAATCTGAAAGATAACGAAGATGCGAAGATTAGGAATAAAATAATGGAACCATTTATAAAATCTTGTGATGATACTTTGTCACATGATGAGTTAAATGATATATTAGAAAAAATTTTTTCATCTAATATAGAAACAACACCGGAGATGATTTTAGAAAATGATTTTCCTACTGAAACAACTGTTAGAAATGATATAATTTATGTCGGCTGGATACAAACGAAGCCATCTTTGACTTTTTCAATAATGGTAAATCCAAATGAGTAGAAGCTTTTCTAATTTGACTTCTAGCAAAGTAAGTTTGCTCAAAGATTGATGAAACTCTTTATGTTGTCCCTTAGAACAGTAAAGATTTCTGTATTCATTACCCATTTTCGCTGGGGTCAGACTGTATATCACAACTACATACAATTACGACTGTGTGCAGTCAAATCTTGTCGGTCGTTGGGGGTTAAGGCGTGGATTACAGCAGCTTCCCTATCCGGTAAAAAATATTCCGACTATAACTCAGAGGGATACCAGGAAGCTGCCAGGAAGATTGTCGGGTATGCGTATGATGTTACTGCGTATTATGCTGCCCAGGACGGAAGAGGTGGATGGAAGCAGGTATATCCTTAGAGATTGCTGTCGTCCCCTTCTGTGTTTTCGATAAATTGTTTGAACATCTGGTGCATACCAACAGATGCGAGTCCGGAAATCATGCCGCTGAGCATAATATCTGGGCTGATGTTCCAGTCATTGATCCATATGGACATAATGACACCAATTATAGCGACAAATGTTGGAATGTACCGGTTATTGATATCATTGATCCATTGTTTCATGATATAGCCGGTGCAGAGACATATCCCAACAATGACAGGCATCATAAAGTCATTTAAAAAGTTCATGTTTCTCACCTCCTGTGATTGTGTAAATGTGTAGTTAAAACCCTTCTCGTAATTTTCGTTTATAGTCGTCATAGATGATCTGCATTGAGACTTCGATCTCACCATTTTCCAGGTTATTTTCCTCCAGAAGTTTCTCGTATTTTTCATAGATGTGAATACAGTGTTTGTAGCTGTCTTTGTTGCATGGCCTGCCCTCGGAGACTCTTGTTGCGAAATTATTGATCTCCCAACGCATATCATCAATTTCTTTATCAATGAACATTTTGGTGAGTTTTTTGATATCGCTGCGCATCCAGGCATCATACTGGTCAGACCGTTTCATGTCTTTCTTGTGCCGTTCCTGCAGGTCAGAGAGGTTTTGGGATGTTTTGACGAGGAGTTCATGTTCCTCGCGTCTTTTGCGCATCCATTTGGTTTCCAGACCCAGTTTTTCAACCGTCCACTCAAAGATGGAAGAGATACTTTTTATTCCGATCAGTATACTGATGACAGAGAGGAAGACAGAGAGAAAGTCTGTTTTAGTTAATTCAATGATTGGTTCCATTTTGCTTAACACCACACCTTTATTCTAGATTTCTTCCAGCTTCAACCTGTATTCTTCAAAAATATCTTCCACCGTGGCGATCAGATTCAGATACCGTTCCTTCAGGATCTTTGTTTCATTTATGAGATCTTCATAATCTTGTTTGTAGCGGTCAATGGAATTTAGTTTTGCCAATAGTTCATCCCGCTCTTTTTGTAACCGTTCGGCTTCTTTTTTCCATAAAAGAGTAGTCTTTTTGTCTGTTCTTTTTGAATGGATTTTTATACTCATTTTGTTCTATTCTCCTTTCTTAAATAAGCCTGCCAAAAAGGCAGGCTCAGAATATTAAATTATGTTTTGGATGTTGTTTGTGATCCTTCCATGGCTGAGACAGTCGCGCACACCTATTTCAAACGCTTTCTGTATCCGCTTACTGTTTTGGAATTCGGATACAAAGTCCTGTGCATCGGAAACATTCGGCAGTTCGGCAGTTACGATAATGTTGCCGAAGTTGTTGCCAGCGGCTTTTGGTTTCATGTGCTTTGCGTAGTCGGTGGCATTAACAAAATATTTCATTGTGTCAACTGAATCCGGAAGCAGCTTTGTGAAATCCTGTGTCAGTATTGTTTCATTTGGATTTACCCTGACAGGTACATAATCCCCATCCTTTGGCACACCGTCAGCACGGACGATACCGCCTGTGCGGAACCCAAGAAGAGGAAATCTCTCCTTCAGTTTCTTATATATATTTCCATCTTTTGCATAATAACTCCCATTCTCGCCCGGCTTTGCTGAACCATTCCCATTCCCATTTAATGCCTGGAGGAATTGTGTTGCAGAATAATCATCATCGATCGTCACTATATATTCTGTTTTCTTCGCCAGTATCTGGTTTAATCTTGATTCATATTCTCCAGGGGATTTTTTTGCCTTTTTGGCATACGGTGCGTTTGACAGTATCTCTTTTAGCTCTTTTTTCTGTGCTGCTTCTTTGTCAGCATCTGTCTTTCCCTGCTGGATTATGGGATCCCTGTTTGGTGTACTCCCGGGTGGGTTTGTATCAGTATCGCCTCCACGCTGCCCATTGAGTCCGGAACCGCCATTGCCGGAGCTGCCATTGCCGCCATTGCCTGAACCGGAACCGCCAGTACCTCCGTTGTATAACTTCCTGATCTCTACTGCCAGGTTATTAAATATTTCATCAAGTTTTTTCAGCCCTGTATCATTAAAGGAATTCATGATACTGCGCATGTCACTTGTTGTCACATAATTATACTGGCTGGCTATATTATTTAGTGTATTGGAGATCCCACCTGCTGTTGTGTTGATCAGGTTTATGCCGTCCTTTACAACGGTTTCAAAATCCTTTTCAAGGGCAGTAAGAAGATCTTCATACTGTGTGTACATGTTGTCGAGCATGTTCTGCTGGTCACTGATATAACGTTCATATTCTGTATCCTGGAGGTTCTGGTTTGCCTCATCCAGGCTGACCTGGAGTTTTGCCCGTCTGGCACGCCCCTCCTCTGAATCATCCCCCTTTAATGATGCCATCTGTTTTTCCAGCATGGCAATATTTTTTGTCTGGCTGTTTATATTTTTCTCATAATCATACAGGTCTTTTTCCATATCAAGGACCTGTTTTTTTGCATCTATGATGGATTTCAGGTAGGCAAGCTGTGCTTCATACCGTTTTACCATAAGGTCATAGATATTTTTCTTCGATTCGTATTCTGCCGATATTGCTTCCTGCTGTTTTTTGATAACCTCATTCAGTGTCTTTTCTGCAGCGGTAAGTGAACCATACATATCCAGGGCATGTGCATCACCGGATTTAAACGCAGCGACCGCCTTTTCAATCTCTTCCCGTTCCTGTTTAAAATTTCCGGCAGTGTTTGTATTTGCTTTAAGCTCTATTCCATATGTGCCAAGTACACCTAATCCTTCTTTGGTCAGGTTTCCTGTTTTATCATCTGTCAGGCTGTCACCAAGCAGGCTGGCAAGAAACTGTGCTTCTGAACTGACATCTGAATTCCTGGCAGCGATATCTTCGTACATTGTCTGGCGGAGTTCACCAATCTTTTTATTATTTTCAATGATGGAGATATTTGCTTCATTTATGGAATTCTCCACGCTCTGGATGTCAGACTGCAGGTCATACCATTGTGGTGAATACATGTCGAAGGTATTCTGTTCTGCCTGTAGTTTCCCAAGTTCATCCATTAGATTGTCAAGAACCTTTTTTTCATAGGTGTTGAGGGAAGAGTAGAAGCCTGCCTGCACAATATTGCCCTTTGCTTCTGTTTCGGAAAGGGAATTGCTTATATCCTGTTTATCATTGTTTACAAGCCCGATCCTGTTCTCATAATCGGTTTTCAGGTTGTCGATCTGTTCCTGTTTCAGGGAAACTTCTTTTGCTTTATATTCTGCCTGCAGACGGTCCTGTTCTGTTTTATCATTTGACAGTTTTGCTATCTCGATCTGTTTTGCATAGGACTGTTTCAGATAGGAAAGTTGTGTGTTGATAAACCCATTCTGTTTCTCATAGCCAATGGCATTGCTGGAATTGATTTCGGCAAGGTCAGCACAGGCATTGTATTCGTCAACATAATTCTGCAGTTTTTCCTGTTCCAGTTCCCTTATTTTTTGCTGGAGTTCGTAATCAAGACGGTCTGCCTCTGCTTTGTTCTTTGATAGTTTTGCAATCTTGATCTGATACTCATAGGACAGTTTTGTGTTTTTAATCTGTGTGTTGATTGTTGTTTCTTTATCTTTTGCTGTAGTCTGGATGCTTTCTTTTGCCTCAGCCCGGGCAGTGCGGGAATCGTACAGGTCAACCCAGCTCTGTAGTTTTTCTTGCTTCAGTCCCCGTATCTTTGCTTTTGCGTCCTGTTTATTCTTCCTTGCATCCTGTGCTTTGTCAAAGTAGTCAATATACTTATTGATCCTGTCAGCATTACTCTGTCCGTATTCTTTAATTAGCTTGCTGTAGCTTGATTTGGTAATCTTGCCTGACTGTATTTTATTAATGATATCTTTGGACAGTGGCTTTACTTTCTTTTTCTTGCCTTTGTTCTTGTTCGATTTTATCTTTGATGTGGAGCCGCCTGCAACCAAATCTGCTTTTTTCTGGTATTTTTCAGCAGCAATGCTGTACTGTTTCATCAGAGTATTTGTCTGTTTTATCTGCTTGTTTAGGTTGCTGCTTTTGGCTTTTATGCTGAACAGATTCTGAAGTTTAGCAGCCGTATGGTCAATGATGGACTGCATACGGGTGAGACGGCGGGAGAGCCAGTCAATCTCTGTCTTGGTCTCCTTGGTTTTATCTTTATTTGAATTGTCAGAGGAATCTTTGGTTTTGGCCGTGGAGATTTTTTCCTTACCGTTTTTGGCTTTCCCTTTTAGCCTTTTTCGTGCTTTATTGATCTCATTAATGGCACCAGCTTTCAAACCAGTTTCAATTACCGCATTTGCTCCTAATACATCAGAGTTTTCGGATTTCCCTGACAGATAATCACGGTAAGCTTTTACTGCATTCGTTGACAGACCTAATGAATCCATCAGATTGATTAACTGGTTAATATCCTCGGTAGTATCAAGTGCCTTGCCATTTGCATAAACCTTTTCAAGGGCAAAGAGTTTCATTGCGTTTCGTGCCTGGTCTGTCTTAGCCTTTTCTTCAATGAGTTTTGCAATCTCATCCGAAGTCATATTTGTAAGATCTGCTGTCTCAATGGCTTCCAGCCCCTTTTTCTTTGCCAGTTCATTTTTCACAATGGTATCCGCATTTTCGACACCCATTTGTTTTAATAGAGTTTCATAGTAATCGTCACTTGTATCATCAAGGTTGGCAAGAAAGTTATTGCTGTTGACAAAAGAGGTTGCCAGTTCATCTTGGGCTTCTTTCAGGCTGCCCATGGATGCTTTGCCATTAGCGGCACATTTTTTGTAATTTTTCCAAACTTCTTTGTTCTTGTTATCCCATTCATCCACGCCTAACGTATCATACATGGATTCAAGAGTGGATCGGGAGACAGTATTGGTTTCGCTGTTTTTCTTTTCGTCATAGGCAGATGTGATGGCTGAAATGCCAGATTCCATGGCTTTGAGCTGTTTGACATTTTTGATGAGATTATTGACCTCCTGTGTTGCTTGCTCTGCTGAGAGACCTGTTTCTTTAAATATAGTCTGTGCGATGGGAGAGTTTTTGAATTCCTCTTTTGTCAGTTTTCCGGCTTCTGCCAGTTGAAGGAGTTTTTGTTTTTCTTCTTCGTTTCTTTTATTTTCTTCATTGGTTCCTGTTGTACTTATAGCTTTCCAGGCTTTGGTGAAAGGAGTAGGAGATGAAAAAGATGTGTTATTAATTTTATCATTAGAAAAATTTTTCCATTTGATAAACCAGTCAGAAAAACCTTCTGTTGTAATCATATAAGAATCAATTATAGTTATAAGATCTTTTTCATTTAGCATTCCATCAGAAAGAATTCTTGCAATATCAGGATTTTTCTTTGTGGTTTCAATTAAGCTGCTTCTATATTTTTTGAAATCATTGGTTGAGTGAATATCAGAAGAATCTGCAGCAAAATCAAGATAAAAATAGACCAAGTCTTCCGCAGAATTTTGTTGCTTATTAATTATATCGCTCCATGTTTCGATTTGGCGTGTAATTGCGGTGTATATACCCGAGCTGCCTTTACCTTTTGATAACAACGTTTGCTGCATCCTTTTTAAATAATCTGTTTTTTCTTTTAATGTATTTAAAGGTTTGCCATTTTCATCCTGATCAGCATCTACTTGAATAAAGCCATTACTGCTCCAATTAAACAACTCTCTCAATATATTGGTTTCAGATTTTTTGAATTTGAAACCAGCTTTCTCTAATATGTTTAGTGTATCTTTGTCGATACTTCTTTCTCTGTATATATAGTCTGATCCATCGTCCTCTTCTTGTTCTCTTGCGGTATTAGCTGCGTTTTTGGAATTATTATAATTTCCAATGCTATTGTAATAGGCTGCTTGTTTTTGCTCCTTTGAGATTTGTTTTAGTTTTTCAAGCTGTTCATCTACTTTTCCATTTACAAGGTCTATATTGTCAGCTTGTTGTCCTATAAGTGCATTGATATCGTTTTGTAATAGTACCAGTTTTGTCCCTTTTTCAGAATCTAATGAATCAGATTTTGGAATATTTTTATATTTTTCTATGATATCATTCAAAACATTGATAGTTTCCTTGTATTTCTGAGTATTCATGTTTGACTCATTATATAATTCCTTTGTTTTTTCAGCGGTTTCTTTTTCAGCATTAGCCATTTTGTTTAAATCACCAATAATTTCGTCGACAATTAAGTTGATAGCTATATTGCCTAATGATGAGCTAAATGACTTTAGAATATTTTCGGTTTTGCTTGTAACGGATGCGAAAGTATTGGTTGTCTTACTGTTTTCAGATAACCACTGTTGATAATCTGCCATATTGAATTTAGCATTACCAATATTATTTAAAAACTGTTTGAAATTTTCATCAGCAATTTTATGTTTGGATATAAAATCATCAATACCGCCATTGTCTAAATCATAAAAAAAATCGTGCCACCCAATTTGGTCATCCATATCTGGAATAATATTATTAAATACTTCTTTTATTTCATTTGATATGTTTGTAGCATTTCTTTTTAATGGTTCCTTCCATGTGGTGAAGTCATTATTTTGGTTATATTGTACAGCCTTAATATAAAGAAAAGACTTCCATTTGCTTCTGACAAATGATATAATAATTATATATAAGAAATAAATTGATATATTATATTTGTTAGTAGGAGGAATAAAATGACAATAAAAAAGTGTCCTAAATGTGGTAAGGAATTTAGTGATATGGCAAAAAGTTGTCCCAATTGCAGTTATTCTATGAAAAAAACTGGTAAGTTTCTTAAATCAAAAGTACTCTTTCTATTATGTATATTTGCAATACTACTTATTAGTTCATCAGTATATTTGATATATTATCTTAACAGACCTTCATATAAACTGATAAAGGCGATTAAAAGTGGGGAATTAATTACAGCACAAACTATATATGATGAGTCTGTTAAAAAATATAATGATCAGTTGGATCAGACTTATGATGGAATATTGGAGTATTTACCAGAATTAGTGTCTGGATTGGCAAAAGGGGATAGTGACTACTATGATGTGAAAGAGATAATTGGATTTGTGCAGAAAAATTTTCCTGAAGTTGATTTAACTACATATGAAGAAAATATATCTAAAATAAATATATCAAAAGCATATTTTCATATAGCGGAAGAACAGAATGAGAAAAAAGAGTTTCTTAAAGCAATTGAAGGTTATGAAAATGTTTGTGAACTGGATTCAGAATATTATAAAAGGGCTCAAGAAAATATAATTGAATGCCGAAAAAAATATGCCAATGAAATTTTTAAAAAGATAAATAGTGTAGCAGAAGATAATCTTAAAAATGAATATATTCAAATTTCTGAGGAAATAAATAGTCAATCCTGGTTACTGGATAATGAGGAAGTTTCAAATGCATTTAATGCATTAAAATTAAGAGTAAAGGCAGAGGTTATACAACCTATACTTGATAAAGTTGATAAATATACTGAGAGAAGTGAATATGGTAAAGCAATTGGCTTGTTATATCAAAATATGAAATATGAAGTTGATAATATTTTATCTAATAAAATGGCAGTTGTTAAACAACAGCGCATTAGTGATTAGAGGAACTTAGGTTTTTCTGTAATAAGTTACCCACTTTCATGGGGGTCAGACTGTATATCACAACTACATACAATTACGCCTGTATGCAGTCAAACCTTGTCAGTCGTTGGGGGTTAAGACGTGGCTTACAGTACCACACCTATCTGTCATTACCATGACAGACTTAGCCTTTCCCTGCTTTCGGTGTGCCAGAATATGGCACACCTACCTATAGATCAGCCATTCCTTTTCGTATTGTTATATAAATGCATATATGCAGATCAGAAGATATAACAGATACAAAAGCATAAATTGTTACTTAGACTCTCATCATATAACATACCATATATGTTTCTTTCTGCTTTTCAGCACCATTGCCGTTTGCTGTTTCCGGCTCCGTTTTGGATTATATATGGTCTTTAGGCTTTCCAGCATATTCGGTTTTTATAATTTATGTAATTAAGGGTATCCATCTTATTTTATGTGGCTGATGCTCCCGTCCGTTGATTGCATGGCATTATTATGTAACCTTAGAGGGGTGGGCGCAGTACGGTCTACCACAGGAACTTCGTACGTTCACCAATACCTTCGGTAATGCTTTGTGTGACAGCATTACGGATCTGTGTCTTTAAGACGGAAATAGAAGAAGGATCTATTTCCGTCTGGATTTTTAGGTTATTGTCGTTTTTGGGCATTTTGCACCATTCCTTTCTGTGTTTTATAGTAGTCATGATATCCATTACTGTATATATACGAAGCTGAAAATGCTTTGGAAGCACTTGATAATGGGAAGAACCAGGGATTTTCTGAATCAAACAAATTTCATAAATTGATTTTTCGTATATGCATCATTCTTCTCTATGTTTTAATAGGTTGTGTATATTTGTTGTATCATAATGGGTGCAATTCTGTTTATAAAGTATAAAATTTAGTATCATGAACATGTAGAATTATTCTTGACTAATTTGAAATGAGAGGAGTATAATAGAATCAAGATAGTTATAAGGATGGTGTTCATAAATGAAAAAAGCATTATTAGTTTTCCTGGTGTTTTCTTTATTGGCAATGGGATGTGATTCTACACTAAGAGAATCAGATTTTAGTAGTTTTCAAAATGATTTATCTTCTGTTTTAGGTTCAATATCTAACGTCAATGACAAAAGTGATAAAGTATATAATATTGTTTATGAAGTATGGGATAATAATGGTCCAGATTATGTGATAAACGATTTGGCATTAATGTATAGCTTGGAGGATGCAGATAGTTTAGCTGAAACATCTAGTAGTCGCTTATTCTCAGGTCGGATTGAGGAAATTCTAGGAATAAATATGATGGATACTATTTATGATTACGAAACACCAATGGATTGGGGGAAACGTACAGGAGCATTTGACAGGGTTTTTGAGTATTGTCAAGTATATAAAACCCAATATGATGAACTGTACGGAGCTAAAATTACTTTAGAGTCACAGGTTAAAAATTTTAAAAAAGATTATGAATCTAATCAACAGATAATAACAGAATTAGTATCTGATTTATATGTAAAAACATGTTCTTATGCTGATTTGGTGTTGAATCCTACGGGAAGTTTGATAACATATACATCAGATATTAATGATATTAAATCAGAAATAAAGGAGTTAAAATCAAAAATTGAGTTAGAAAAGTAAAATTTTTATAAAGTAAAGGAATATCTTTTTTAAGCCCAGCGCACCAATACATATACATACCGATACGCCAGGCAGTAAAAGATTTTCCTGTGAGTTTATTCTACTACTACAATAACCTCATCTGATACACCCTGATAGGTAACAGTGATCTTTGCAGAACCGCTTGCCACAGCAGTGACAACGCCGGTACCATCTACAGTAGCCACAGAAGGTGTGTCGCTTACGAATTCACAGGCAGCATTCTCCAATTCCACAGGAGAGTAGAGTGAGCCCTTGAGGCCAATTACGGAGAGTGTGGCAGAAGCAGAGCCTGTCATATCCAGATTGACCGTTGCCGGTGTAGCGGCAATTTCGAGGACGGAAATAGCGCTTGCGGTTTCATCAAATTCCTTGATGTAAGCATAGACATTTCCTTCAGAGCAGCAGTCGTTCTCAACGGCAAGAGCCTTTCCTTCCAGGCTGGTGGAGGTCGCGCCGTCTGGTGTGAGCTCGATATTGAAATTACCATTTAACTGATAGGAAGGGATCGTGATCTGTACGCTGCCCACTTTGCCGAGTTTGTTATTATGCTTGTCTACATCCAGAACAAGGCGGCCACACATTGGTACCGTGTCAGAATCAATGGTGATGGATTTTGCCATTCTGTTATAGCGGTATGTTGCTCTGGCACAGTCCCCCTCGTTTGTCAGGCCGTAAGCAGTCAGGTCAATCTTGCCATCGGCAGGGGTGACCGTTACGAAGGAACCATTAGGCAGTTCGACTGCGACATCACCGACCGGGGCTGCACTCAGGGCACCGATGCCATCAGTCAGTGAGACATGCTCACCAAGCTTGTAAACATCCGTCATGCCTTCTGTAATCTTAGAACCGGATGCCATGGCGAGGTATTCCAGCCTCCAGTCAGCAGCTTCCAGGGTGGCGCTGAGTTTTCTTCCATATTTGAAGGAATAGACCAGCTTATTGCCCTTTCCTGCGTTGACTTCCTGTTCCTCTGTCGTTACCTCAAGAGATGTGTTGAGGTTTGTTGTTCCGGTACAGGCAAGGACATCACCTACATAGAAGGCGAAATCTGCTGTACTTACCAAAAAGTTTTTTGTGTTGTTTTCCATATTGTTTTCCTCACTTTCATAGTTTTCTTTTTAATGAATTTTCATCGGTTTTCAGATCTTTGTACCTATCCTCTTCTTCAAAGGATGTCATCCAGTGTTTCAATGGTTCCTTAAAGGAGACCATGCCACTGCATTCACCTGTTTTGGCGATAGTATAGCTCTCACGGAGCTGGTAACGTTTGATATAGCGCCAGAATTTGCGTATGGTCATATTCATGATCCTGTCCTCGGTGGTATTCATGGCGATCACAAGAGAATCAATATAGTCTTCTATGTTTGACCTGCTTTCACTTTTGTCCAGGTCTTTTCTGGCTTTTTGCAGCCGCTGTTCTGTGTCATGGTGCAGAAATTCATCCATATCAAAATCAATATCGTTCTGAATGATAATGATACGTCTCAGGTCGTCGAATATTTTAGGCGTAATACATTCCTGATTGATAAGGATCTGGCCTGTCTGCTGGCCGATCTGTATGTCTGCATCCTGGCAGCATAGCTGAAGGAGCTTTACAGCATACAGGAAGTACTGAGAGAGACCGGGGATCTGATATTGGATTTCCAGTTCTTTGTTGCCGAGGCAGTATAGAAGGAATTCCAGGTAGGACATCTTGATGATCTCTTTCTCGTGGAATGTACTATTCTTCCGCACCGTCAGTGACTGGGAAAGGAACTGGAAAGTCAGAACATCTTTCATTGTAACCGGATACAGTGTGATCTTGTCATTATATGGTATCTCTTTGTTGAAGATAACATATGAGAAGAGTGATTCATTTGTCATGGTTTTCCTCCTTTGTAGTCTTGTTGTGCTGAGAGATTGTTCCGGATGACAGAACACAGGCGGCAGTTCTCCCAGAAAGGGAGGCGCTGCCGTCTGGCAGCCTGGCGGAGGGTATGAATGGGTGGTGCCAGGCTTGAAGAAGAAGGTCTGGCAGTATGGCCAGAGCCAGAGATAGGAAACTCAACGGGTTTGGGTGACGCCGCTGAGTGAAAGAAATGATATCCACTACTGTATATATACGCAGCCAGAAATGGGTGTAAAGTGCCAGGGGAGGGAGAGGATCAGGATTTTTCTAAATCAAACATACGTTTGGCTTTTGCGCTGATGCGTGCTCTTTCCCGGTTGACTGAAACAGCACAATCTTTACAGTATTTGATCCTGTTATTTGTCTTTTCAACGAGCCTGCCGCAGACCGCACACCGTATATAAGATCTGTGGTCACGGATGCCATAATAATGTTTCTGCCATTTCTTCATCGCACCCTCCAGTGACCGGCAGAAATATTTTATATAGAAGTTATCCTCGTTCAGGAAATCATAGATATTTCCAGCCGCTTCTTCTTTTTCACAATCTCCGATGAGCTGGCAGGTGTCAAAGATCTTCTGCAGGAATCCTTCCATTACTTTTTTGTATTCTTTCCAGGAGAGTTCCATTTTCTGATTCTGGTAGATGATATATTTATTTTCAGCTTCTGCCATGGCACCCTGGATCTGGGAGGTAACTTCCTCCGGCGTCATGTCTTTTCCTACTTCCCACTGGAAATAAAGCTGCTTCGGTGTCTGTAAGAGACGGATATAATCTTTATTTAGTATAATGTTCCGGTCAAAGTATCTGGTATAGAGATTGTTGATCTTCTGGCGGATCAGGCTGCACCAGTCTGTATTCTTTGTGCGGGAGCAGTAACCATTGTATCCGATGTTCGTCCAGGGCAGGAAGACTTGTCCGGTAGCTGTTTCCAGCAGATCCTTCCGGACGGAAAAGCGGATCATGTTTGTGTGGGTGCGTCTTTTGTTGCTGCTTGCCCAGAGGGAGGAGCAGAATGACTGGAAGATCTCATTCCTTTCCCTGTCGGAGACAGCATATTTGTAGTCTTCTATGATTTCATATAAGTATAATTCCATGCTAACCTTCCCTTCTTAGGAACCGTAAATAAATAACTTTACACCTATTTATTAACAGTTCCTATGTTCATAGTGCTTTCCGAGGTATTCATACGATGTATCTGTGGGGACAGGGACTTCCCGGATGGATATCCTCTGCCCCGGAGAAGAATGTTCTTTCAGGTTTTTAATGATATAATCTCCATAACCTGTCCATGCCAGTGACCTGCTGACAGATAGGTTCCTGTAAGAGACAGAGATCACATAGTTGGCGATGGTTTCTTCATCCAATCCAAGATCATGCGCCAGGCGGTCTTTAAACTGCCGGACTACTTCCTGCATCTGGAACTGGTGGTCTCCATCATCAGAGTCCTTTTGAAGCTTCATATGCCTGCGCATTTCATCTGCATATGCATTGACGGCGCGCCGGACGGTGCGGAGGATTGACCGGTCAGAGAGATCAATGCCATCTTTTAGGATCAGCGGCCGGACCTGCTCCAGGTCTGTCTTGCTGTGATCCCACAAAATATGTTTTTTCTCCCAGGCACATATATAATTACACAATTCGTTCATGGGCGAGGGGGAGTGATAGGCATTCAGCTTGAGCTTATCCTCTTTGTTTGGGATATTCCGGTTCTTCTCTGTCAGTTTTTTATACTTCTCCATATGGACGGGATAGTTGTGGAGCAGGAAATAGGGAAGTTGTTTCATGTGTTTCCGAAGTCCCTGATGCATATGCCACCGGACTCCTGTCTTGAGAAAATCAATTTCTTTTCCCTGGAAGATGCGGAGAAGGGAGGCGTAGTCGGAATATAATTGTCTTATTTCCTCCTTTGTTGTGTATTGATTCTCAATGCTGGTTGCCACATTGGTGATCTCACCAATCCGGCTGTCCCGTGTCATAATCTCATATTCTATGATATTTTCTTCTGTATAGGGTTTGGACTCTGCTGTGATCTTGTCCTCAATATCAAGAATAATCGGTTTCTCGATCTTCGATCCGGTCAGGCACGGATCATCACAGAGAAAGAATATATCTCCATCAAAGTCGGCGCCCCCCTGTTGTGGTGCGGATATATCGTACATATTGAACATCACGATATCTTGGTCCTGAAAGCAGCGAAACCAGTTATCGGTTGTTTCATTCCGGATAATCTTTATCTTGTTGACCTCGGATGGGTCTACCAGCGGTGAGCGGAAGGAGAGGACATCGCCCTGATCCAGTATACTGCTGTATAATTCACCTGCCCTCAGACATCCCACCGGGGTTTCTCCGGCGGCAAACTGCAGGTAGCCGATCATATCGCCCACGCCGGTATGATAGAAACCGGAACTATATATTTTTCCTACCTTTGCCTCATCGATGGATTTCTTTAACTTCCGGTATATAAATTGTTTCACAGCGGGATCTTTCAACATATCTTCATTTATAAGGACGGCTTCCAGATAGCGGCTCTTTGGTTTATGGTTCTGTGTGTCATGGATGCCCATATATTTATAAGTGTAAAATGGCTTACCGTCTATGATTTTCTCAAAAAGGCCTGTGGTGTATCTTGCCAGGCGGATGATCTTTCCATCATGGGCCGGGTCAAGGATATCATAATCCCTGTTCGCTCTGTCTTCGCAATAGTCAATATAATCCGGATTCCACAGGTCAAGGCACTGGAGGTACTGGAAATTCATACGGGTATATCGGTTGATGTGCCGGATATGGTGGCTGTATTTGCTGATCCCCAGTTTAAACTGGTATTTATCCAGGGTTTCCATATAGGCTGTCCATGCCTGATCTCCATATTTTTTCCTGAATATCCCATGTCCCTTAAACATAGAAATATTCCAGATACAGTCTATGGTATCAATGGGATGGCTGTGCCCATAAATATCTGTGATGGAGCGATATCCCCATTCTTTCAGTATTTTCCGGAATGGTACATACACGGAGTAACCTTTCATGAAAGGAAGGCGGATCTGTGTTCCTGCTACATCATAGTCCAGGTCCAGTTCTTTTCTTACATGTTCCATAAATTCATGTTCATGGCAGCCGCATCCGTCAAAAGGGGAGATTTCCAGATCCCTGTAACCTTCCCGGATCTCCCTTTTCCGCTCCTGCGTAGCGACATATTTGATATACTGGCCAGGCAGGATCTTTTTATATTCGTCTATGATCACGATATTAGGCATATAGTTCCGGATCAGGGTACAGGAACTGAATACCAGGCACCTCTGCGCCTCATATTTGGATATGACACATTCATCTACTTTAATATCCATCTGCGTGATGTCGTACAGTCTGTCAAAGAGGCTGTCACATACAAATGCAGTGATGCCTGCCTTGCCCTGTGATGCGGACTTGCCAAAGCGCTTATAGTGGATCCCATTGTAGAAAAATCCTTCTTTCAATAAACGCCGCAGATCCTTTTCCTGTTTGGGGTTCTTCTTTGCCACCACAAGTATGATCTCGCTGATATGGCTGCTGGCATTGCCACGGAGCCGTTCAATCTGATCAAATAGAAGAGAATCTTCCTGCGCCACCAGGTATTCCTTTTGAATCTCCTCTTCCCTGCTGATGGTGACATTAAATTCCTGTGAGATAATTTCTTTTACCGGAACCTTTACCAGTGTATATTGTTTTGTCATATCGCATCCTCCTCGCTATTTGCTTTTATAATACTATTTCGCCGTTTCGGTATGAAATTTTTTAAAAATAGAATATATGTTCGAAAAATATGTTGACAATAAAGAACAAGTGTTCTATAATTGTTTTTACAGCCCGCCAGTGATGATTTGAAAGATCTGACGTGCTGAATCTTGCTTAACGGCTGCTTCGAATTGGCGCCGTTGAGCTAATAAAAGGGGGTAGCAATGTGGAAAAGATCATCCATGTTTATTATGAGAACAATGCCATTAAGCTTCGCAGGATGGTAGACCAGATACTGAAACGGTTCGGCCGGATACCTGACAGGGAGGATTTCTATTCCCTGGCAAATGAAGTATTTGCAGAAGTTCTGAAAAAATATGATTCGTCAAGATCATTTGATGCATTCCTGTATTCCTGTCTCTGCAACCGGATCAAGAGTGAGATACGGCGGCGGAACAGAGATAAACGGAGGACAGACCATCTGTCCGTCTCCTTTGATGTGCTGCTTGATAATGAAACCGGGCAGATGCTGGGAGATCTGCTTGCCTGTCCATTTGACCTGGAGAAAGAAGTGATCGGAGAGGACGATTTTGGCGATTCAAAGATCGAAAAATATCTCCAACGGTTATCGAAACGGCAGAGGGCAGTTGTACAGTTACTGGCCGCCTCTTACCGGGCAGGCGAGATTCAGGAGATACTGCATATCACGAGGAAAGAATATTCTGATGCGATGACAGGGATACGGTCTTATGAAAATGTTTCGGTGCTTTTTAGAAACTGCAGTTAGCCAAAATACGCCGTCTACAGCGGGTTCAAATTGGCGCCGTTGAGTTAAATTAATTGCCTGCTTGCGCCGGATATTTCTTTGAGGGTGCATGTCAGTTTTGAGAGGATTGGAAAGGTTGTGAATATATGGAATTAGTGAGAGACAGACGGGTAAAAGATGCCTATATGAATTCAACAATACAAAATATGTTTTATCGGGGGGAACTGAGGAAGGACCACCCTCTGCAGCGGAAACCGGACCAGTGGAATAAGAAGGATAAAGACGCTCTGATCGCAACGGTTCTGAAAGATGAAGACATTGACTCCATTAAGGTGTGTGAGCAACTGACTGAAAATGGTGCTGCCCTGTGGGTGATCGATGGCCTGCAGAGGCTTACTGTACTGGACGGTTACCGTAACGGCGCATTTAAGTTGGGGAAGAAGATCGAATTCCCGGTTCTTGTATACCAAAAGGTGAAAAGAGATGGTAAGGGAAGGATAGCAAGGGATGGGAAGGACAATTACATATATGAAAAGGCGGAATTTGACATCAGGGGAAAAGGCTATGGGGATCTGCCAGATGAATTGAAGGAAAGATTTGATCATTACAAGATAGATGTAGTAAAGCATCTGGATTGCTCAGATGAGGAGATCGGGTACCATATACGAAGGTATAACAGGCAGAAGTCCATGACGGTATCACAGAATGCGGTTTCCTATATGGACAACATAGCCGGGGAGGTAAAGAAGATCTCATACAATAACCGGTTTTTCCGGGAATATGATATTTATACCGAAAGAGAAAAAAGTAATGGGACGATAGAGAGGATCGTTATTGAATCGGTTATGTGCATGTATCATCTGGAGCATTGGATGGAGCAGAGCCACAGGATTGCCGCCTATCTGAACCGGTTTGCGGATAAGGATGAGTTTGCCAGGTTAGACAGCAACCTGCAGAGGCTTGGGAATATTTATGAGAATCGTTTTCAGCCTATATTCTCTTCTAAGGACTCTTTTATCTGGTTTACCCTGTTTGAAAGGTTTACTGCCCTGCCTTTTGAGGATACCCGGTTTGCCGGTTTTCTCAGGGCTTTTCAGGATGGATTGTGCAGAAGGAAAGTTGCCGGGGAATGTTTTGTCCAAATTGATAGGAAGAGATCTGCCAATGATAAAGCTACGGTCATGAAAAAACTGACCATTCTTGAGACATTACTGTATGGGTTTCTTCATATTCCTTGACAAATAGTATGTAATAAGATAAAATAGTAACGATTCAAGTTGTTTGAACTTAATAGTCCTGCATTTCTACTATCAAAATGGCGGATGCCGGGCTATAAAATAAAAGCAAAAAGGAGAATAGTATTATGTTAGAAAAAATGCAGGAACTTATCGCAGATCAGTTAAGTGTAGATGCAGACAGCATTACAGAGGCATCTTCTTTCAAAGACGATTTGGGAGCAGATTCCCTTGACCTCTATGAGTTGATCATGGCTCTGGAGGAAGAGTACGATGTTGAGATTCCTACAGATGACCTTGAGAGCATCAATACTGTAGGTGACGTAATTAATTTCCTGAAAGAAAAAGGTGTAGAGTAAAGCCAAAAGCACATATGTCTGGAAACAGACCACGAAATGACACCAGGAGAGGCATCCTTTGTGTGCCTTACCCTGGTGTTACTTGTTATAAAGAATCGAGAAAGATTGATTTGAATGGAGGAAGAGATGGGTAAGATTGCATTTGTATTCCCTGGACAGGGGGCACAGGCAGTGGGAATGGGAAAAGATGTCTATGATCATTCTGAGACTGCAAGGGAGATATTTGATAAGGCAAGTGAGGCTGTGGGCCTGGATCTGAAGGCTCTCTGCTTCGAAGAAAATAATGATATCAACATAACTGAGTATACACAGGTATGCCTTTTGACTACCAGCGTGGCGATTATGGAAGTGATCCGGGAGAGGGGAATCCAGCCGGATGTGGCGGCGGGACAGAGCCTGGGTGAGTATGGTGCACTGGTGGCAGTGGGGGCTATGAATTTTATTGATGCTGCCAAAGCTGTCCGTCAGAGAGGTATCTTCATGCAGGAGGAGGTTCCGGCAGGAGAGGGCGGCATGGCTGCCATCCTTGGCATGAATGCCGAAGAGATTGATGAAGTCATAGCAGATATTGAGGATGTTCAGTGTGCCAATTACAACTGTCCGGGACAGATCGTGATCTCAGGGAAGACAGAGCAGGTGGAACAGGCAGCCGGGAAACTGAAGGAAGCTGGGGCGAGAAGGACAGTGATGTTGAATGTCAGTGGTCCTTTCCACTCAAATCTTCTCACGGGCGCAGGAGAGAAGCTGGAGAAGGTGCTGGATGGACTGACCATAAATAAACCCCAGATTCCTTATGTTGCTAATGTGAATGCCAGCTATATCACGGAGCAGGAGAAGATCGAACCTCTTCTGGTACAGCAGGTAAGTAATTCTGTGCGCTGGCAGCAGTCAGTAGAGACTATGGTGGAGAATGGCGTGGACACTTTTATTGAGATCGGGCCAGGGAAAACACTGGCTGGTTTTAATAAGAAGATCGGTAAGGCAATTGGTAAAGAATTGACAACATATAATGTCAGTACGATGGAAGAGATTGATGATCTTGTTGCCAGCCTGGCAAAATAGGACAGCGAATGGAGGAAATCATGCTATTAGAAGATAAGATTGCAGTGGTAACAGGCGCCGGCCGCGGCATTGGCCGTGGTATTGCACTGGCACTTGCCAGGGAAGGCGCTTTTGTGGTAGTGAATTACAATGGTTCAAAGGAACGTGCCGAGGGGGTTGTATCCGAGATTGAGGGAAACGGTGGCAAGGCAGCAGCGATTCAGTGTAATGTCAGTGATTTTGAGGCGGCAAAGGAGTTCTATGCAGGTGTCGTCAAGGAATATGGAAGAGTTGATATTCTTGTGAACAATGCCGGCATTACAAGAGATAATCTGATTATGAAGATGTCAGAGGAAGAATTCGCAGATGTGATCCAGACAAATCTGACAGGAACATTTAACGGTGTGAAGTTTGTGACGCGGCCAATGATGAAACAGAGATATGGGCATATCATCAATATTGCCTCGGTATCCGGTGTTACCGGTAATATGGGGCAGGCAAATTACTCTGCTTCTAAAGCCGGGGTCATCGGCCTGACAAAGGCGGCAGCAAAGGAACTGGCGTCCCGTAATATTACGGTAAATGCTATCGCACCTGGTTTTATTGCGACAGAGATGACGGACAAGCTTTCGGATTCGGTGAAGGAAGAGGCTTGTAAGTCCATTCCGCTGCAGGAGTTTGGAACTGTGGAGGATGTGGCAGAGGCAGTTGTTTTCCTGGCTTCTGACAGGGCACGTTATATTACCGGACAGGTGCTCTGCGTAGATGGTGGAATTGCCATTTGAAAGAAAATAAGTAATAAGGATTTTGGAGGTAGATCATGAGTAGACGAGTAGTTATTACCGGTCTTGGTGCTGTTACCCCGATCGGAAATAATGTAGAAGATTTTTGGGAAAACATTAAGAAGGGAACAGTGGGGATCGGACCGATCACAAAGTTTGATACGACAGAATACAAAGCTCATCTGGGGGCAGAGGTCAAGGATTTTGACCCGTCTTCTGTCATTGACAAGAAGGCCGCCCGCCGCATGGAAGATTTCTCGCAGTATGCTGTAGTAGCAGCGAAGGAGGCACTGGATGACAGTGGCCTTGAGATTGAGAAGGAAGATGCTTTCCGAATCGGTGTCAGTGTTGGCTGTGGTATCGGAAGCCTGCAGTGTGTCCAGACGAATTACAAAAAGTTGATGGAAAAAGGGCCAAACCGTGTAGCTCCCCTAATGATTCCGATGCTGATCTCTAATATGGCAGCAGGTAACATTTCCATCCAGTTTGGGCTGAAAGGAAAGAACATCAACGTTGTAACTGCATGTGCTACAGGAAATCACAATATTGGTGAAGGTTTCCGTTCTATTCAGTACGGAGAGGCAGATGTAATGCTTGCCGGAGGCGCGGAAGGTGCCATCACTGAGATTGGGCTTGCCGGATTTACCGGACTCAATGCCCTGACTACATCAGAAGATCCACTGAGGGCTTCCATTCCATTTGATGCAGACCGCAGTGGTTTTGTCATGGGTGAAGGCGCTGGCATCGTTGTCCTGGAGGAGTTGGAACATGCGAAGAAACGTGGTGCCCATATCTACGCTGAGGTGATCGGTTATGGTGCCACCAGTGATGCCCATCATCTTACTGCTCCTATTGAGGATGGAAGCGGAGATGCCAGGGCGATTGAGTATGCACTGAAGGATGCAGGGGTACAGCCGGAGGATGTAGATTATTTCAATGCACATGGGACAAGTACTCCAATGAATGATGCCTTTGAAACTAAGGCGATTAAGCTGGCGATGGGGGATGCAGCTTACCATTGTAAAATAAGTTCTACTAAGTCCATGGTGGGACATCTGCTGGGGGCAGCAGGCGGTGTTGAGACGATTGCCTGTGTGAAATCTATTGAGGAGGGCTATGTTCACAAGAACGCAGGCCTCATCAACCAGGATCCGGAATGTGATCTTGACTGTGTGAAAGAAGGCATTGAAATGGATGTCAATGTGGCAGTGAGCAATTCCCTTGGCTTTGGCGGACATAATGCTGTCCTTGTATTTAAAAAATATGAATAGGAGGCAGTGAATGTATGTCTTTAGATATTAATGAGATCAAAAAGATTATTCCACACCGTTATCCGTTTCTTCTTGTTGACAGAATTGAAGAGATGGAACCGGGTGTGAGAGCTGCCGGCTATAAGAATGTGACTGTAAATGAACCATTCTTTCAAGGGCATTTCCCAGAATATCCCGTGATGCCGGGAGTACTTATCATTGAAGCACTGGCTCAGGTTGGTGCAGTGGCGATCCTGAGTCTGGAGGAGAATAAAGGAAAACTGGCATTCTTTGGTGGGATCAAAAATGCGAAGTTCCGTAAGCAGGTTGTTCCGGGAGATTGTCTGAAACTGGAGACAGAGATCATTAAGTGCAAAGGCCCTATGGGTGTCGGCAAGGCGACTGCTACAGTAGATGGCAAGTTGGCTGCACAGGCAGAGATTAGTTTTATGATACAGTAAAAGATAACAGGCAGAGGGAAAACGGCAAGAGACCAACATCTCTTGCCGTTTTTCTGTGGATACTGGCTTTGCTGGTATCTTTCGGAACTTAGTCATGGCATCTTCTCCAAATATTTTTTCTTGATAAAGGTAAGGCCTCCACCATACAGCACTTTGATAATTGAATAGACTTTGCACCTAAATTGTGATATACTTTTTTTGTAACAGTCAATATATATCACAATATGAAAGTGGGTGATTATATGCCAACTGGTGTAGAAGTAGCGAAAGTTGCCATTGATGATTTTAAAGAAATTCAAGAGTATATGTTGTTAGCAAAAAAAGAGAATGCAACCGAAACATATGCAAAGTTGAAAAAGAAATATCTTTCTTTGAAAGCAATATTGAATGTATGTGGTGTCAATCTAACAGATATTGATGAAATCAAAGAGTAAGTAACGATTATATAATTGAAAAACCTAAACCCCAGTTAGCTCAACGGCGCCAATTTGAATCCACCATTCACGGCGGGTTCAAATTGGCGCCGTTGAGCTATGCTGGGGAGAACAGGATAAGCAGTAGCATAGAAGATATATATCCAGGAGCCGCTTTTTAGCGGCTGCGAGTAAACGGGTTCGTAACACCCAGTCTTTTCGTACAGTTATTGCAGTTCATTCTATTTCATTCGTAATCGAAAATAATCATTCTAATATTTTTCTTGACAAAGATATTTTTATACAATATAATGAAAGAAAAACGAAGGGGATGATAAGATTGAAAAAAGTAATATTAAAAGGAAAGAAAATTTTGGCAGTTGTTGTATTGGCTTTGATGATGGTGTGTATGATATCATCTGTTGCACAAGCAGCATTGAAAAGAGTAGGAAAGAGGCAGTATAGTTCGTCAAAGGGTTATAGAAGCCATACTGAAATTTCGGGTTTATATGATGACAGGGGATACGCTTATAATATGAGTGCAATGGCCTCGATGGGTGGTAAAAAAATGTATGTTGTTTATGGTTCTGCCAAAGCGACAGTCAATTCTCCCTATATTCAGAATAAAATGAATGCTTATCATGGCTATTGTATTGGAAATACAGTAATGGATGTATGGATTCAAAATTAATGTATGAACTCAGGTGTATCAATTATGGGTAAAATAAGATTTATGGTAGAAGAGTTTTTTCGGAGTTTCCGAAAAAATCTATCTAAAGATTTTCTTTTGATGGTCATCTTTTCTATTTGCTTTGTGATGGTCGTTCTCCTTGGGTCATATTATTTGGATCTGGGAGAACGATACTCTGATTCGGCTCAATATTATGATGAAAATGGGATCTGGTATGCATCGGGGATAGAAATTTTAGAAGACAGAAATGAGTTTATAAATAATCTGGACACTATTCAGGGCTGTCAAAATGTGATGGCATATTATGAAAAAGTACGAAATATGGAAAAACATCCGCTTATGTCAGTAATGACAGCACAGACTATGCTAATGAAGGAATCGGTGGTGGCAGAGAAGTTTGGTGATAAGAGTTACAGACGGTTTCTTAATGATAACAGGGATTCCTTTATGGCGCGCTTTGGAGATGAGGACTGCAGTGTTCTGGAAATGAAATCTGCTCAGTTTGATTTCAGGGCATATCAGCTTTTTGGATTAAAGACAGAAGAGGGGGAAGGCTTTACAGAGGCAAATACAACGCTGGAATGTGGTTCAGATGCGATACCTGTTATACTGGGAAATGAATATAAAGGCATTTTTTCTGTGGGAGATATGGTAGATATCTGCATGGCAGGCACAGAAAATGTCTATCCCTGTAAGGTGGTGGGAATCCTTGAGGGTAGGACACAGATTCCGGAATTTGGTTATTATGCACAGGATATGGTATTGCTGGATAATTACATTATTTTTCCTTATGGAATCTTTATTCAGCAGAGTACTCCGGCAAAACTGGAAGAAATAAAAAAATATGCATTTCTGGATATGGTAGCTTTAGAAAATTCGGCAGTTCAGGTAAGTGATGAGAAGGAATTTAATGAACTGGTATTGGCTTATCAGGATATGGGGATAGAGTTTGATCTGCCGCCAATCTGCTTATATGAATCTTCTGTTGGATTAAATCTTCTTCGTAAGGAATCTGCTTTTAGTGTCAGGGTTATGTTGATCTTGACGATCGTTTTGTTCTGCTTTGTTTTCTATAGTCTGTTTGTTTTATTTTATGATAAAATACAGTCAGGAAGAAGGACATACGGGATTTATCTTATGAATGGGTGTTCTGTAGGGATGATATTATTACCATGTTTATTGGAGACAGTAGTTATTTTGTTGCCAGCTCTTCTTGTATGCAGATGGGTTTTTATTAATGTAGGGATGGATACTAATATTCAGGCGATAATGAGAGCCGGTTACTGCGTCGTAGGAATTTCATTTTTGTTAAGTACTGTATTTCTGGTATTTTTGATGAAAGGTGTCAATACAGAATACTTAATTCGGCGGAAGGATTCGTGAATATAGCTCAAAGTGTGACAATTTGAACGCAATTCAATTGATGTCGGTTGAATCGGGAAAGGGAATGGAGAGAGATGAAGAATCTTTTTCAGTTGGTTATTTTGGCTGTTCTGTGTATGCTGTGCATAACAGGATGCCAGCATAAGGCAGAAATATTGAAAGAAAAAGGTATTTGGGAAGAACGTCGGGAGGTCTGGGTACAGAAAGATCTTAATTCAGATCAGGAAGAGGTTAATTTATCCATATCTGTGCTGCGGGATATGACGGAAGAGGAAATGTTACAGGTATTGGATTATTACGAGAAAGAAATTTTTACAGATACCGGGGCAGGCGAAAAGGTGAATTTTGGCGGCAATGAGGTGGAGATCAAGGCGAGAGAAGTCACCATGTGTTATGCTATCTTTTATAAAGGTAACACTGACGAGGTGCTTAAAGAGTTCAAATATGCAGATGGCAAAAATATACCAGTTACCAAGGAGGATGAAGCGTATTTTAATTCTATGAAAATGGACGACCAGATAGCGTCAGAGTCGGAGGAGGAATAAGCTAGTACAACAAAAATTAAGTCTTTGATACATTCACGCAGGATAATTGTTTCTGACGAAGTAGCTGGACAATTAGACAAGTGAATGTATCAATTATTTAATATTTGTTGTACTAGTGCTGCCGGGAAGAGGGAGAAGTGATGATTGAATTACGGAATATACATAAGGCTTTTGGTAAGAAAGACGCACGGGTAGAAGCATTGCGTGGAGTTGATATATCTGTCGGCGAGGGGGAAATGGTAGCAGTGATGGGAAAGAGCGGTTCAGGAAAATCCACACTGTTGAATATTCTTGGGGGGATGATGTCTTTTGACTGCGGAGAATATATATATGATGGGAAAATGGTTAATTTTAAGAGACAGAAAGATCTGATGAAATTCCGGCGGAACGAGATTGGTTTTGTGGTACAGTATTTTGCATTAGTGGAGGATCTGAATGTTTTTCAGAATGTAGCGCTTCCCTTGAAATATCAAGGCTTTTCAGCAAAAACAATAAGAGGGCGTGTGATGGATACTTTGCAGGAACTTGGTATTGAAGATAAAGCGAAATCATATCCTGACGAATTGTCAGGAGGACAACAGCAGAGGACAGCCATTGCAAGAGCGATAGTAAAACAACCCAGAGTAATTTTGGCAGATGAGCCCACGGGGGCACTGGATGAAGCGACAGGAGAGGAAGTGCAGGGAATATTTAGAGAGTTGAATAATAAAGGCAAGACTATTATTATTGTCACACACGATGCCAGGGTGGCGGGGATCTGCGAACGCCGCATTTTTCTTCGGGATGGCATGATTGAAAAAAACGAAGAAACAAACTGTGGGGGGAATTTTTACAGAGGAGAGGCCCAATGAAGATTGTTGGTAAAAAGATATCCAAAGGAAATGTCCTTTTGTTTTTTAGTTTTACGGCAATATCCCTGTGCCTGCTCCTTATTCTGTCAGCTGCACGGGCAGAACATAGAAACAGCCAGAGCCAGAAAGGCTTATATACAGGGTATCAGAAAGGCTTTTCTGTTCGCAATTCAGAAGATGGGGACCAGTGGGCCAAGGTGATTCCGGAACTGGCATCCAGGCATGATAATTTTGTTATTTATCTGCCTGTTCAGGATCCGGATATCGTGATGCGGGGAATGTGTGTTCAGGGAGAGGTGGAGACTCCGCCAATGCTGGAAGGAAAATATTTTGATTTCCCTACATCCTGGACGGATCACCCGACAATGGTTGTTGGGAAACAATACCAGAAAAATATGGTCAGGCGGACAGGAAAAATGTATTACAAGTATGAGGATATAGAATTTGAAGTAATCGGCATTATGGGAGAAGAAGGGGAGAGCCGGATCAATCAGATGATACTGATGGACTTTCGGTCAGCACTCCGGATTACAGGGATCAATGCGGAGTATATCCTTGATACAGGAAAAGAAAATAGCCTCACCGGGGTAGGACAGGATCTGTATGGCCTGTTCCGTTCTCCTGCTGAAGTACTGATTATATTAGAGCAGGGGGTGAAGCCTTCTGTTATTGCCGGTTTATTGTCGGATGGTTCTGTGATGAGGACTCTGTATATTATGACCTTGATCAGCTTTTCACTGAGTACGGTGCTTGTTACATTTATTTGGTTTCGCTTCCGCAGACAATTATTTTTTGCCTGCACCCTTTGTGGATATGAAAAGCGGATGGAGCGTCTGGAGATTTCAAAAAGATTTTATCTGGCTGCCGGAACAGGTTTTGTGGTGGGAATGTTACTAATGATATTTATTTCCGGATATATGACAGATATTCACATGGCAGTTTCAGATATTCTAATTGCATTTGGAATTACGATAGGCCTGGGGACTGTAATATTATTTTCATGTTATGGCATCCATCGGCATAGCTCAACGGAGCCAATTTGATCCCGCTGTGAGTTAAGATAATTTGATTATGAATGAAAAGACCCTGTGCAGGTTACCGAAATGGTTTGCATAGGGTTTTTGTTGTATAACAGTATAAAACAGTTGACAACTGTGCTATACTGTTGTATACTGTTATACATAAGAAGGCTTCTTACTGTTTCGAAATGGAGGAGAATATGCATATTATAGTAAATACTTCGTCCATGGTCCCGATTTATGAGCAGATCATGGATCAGGTCAAAACGGCTGTAATAGTCGGAGAACTAAAAGAAGGTGCCGGGCTTCCTTCTGTCCGGGGATTGTCGAAGGAACTGAAGATCAGTGCACTTACTGTGAAAAAGGCATATGACAATCTGGAGCAGGAGGGGTTCACTGTTACAGTACATGGGAAAGGCACCTTTGTGGCAGCAGTCAATCCAGAACTGCTGCAGGAGGAACACCGAAAGGAAGTAGAGGCAGATCTGGAGAAAGTGATCCAGAAGGCGAGAGGATGCGGGATGACAGAGGAAGAGATCTGCAGTCTGTTTGAGATTATTATGGAGGGATAGTGTGAAAAATAAGCTTGATAGCTTATTTTTCACACCACTATTTGTGCCGAAGCGTCACAAATAGTATACGAACCTTTGGTTCGTTATGCACTAGAGCAAAAAAAGAATATTTCATATTCTTCGTTACGCTGCTTTTTGCTCGTGCGTCCTCGCTAACGCTTCGGAATGGAGGATAGTATGCTGAAAATAAGTAATCTTGTCAAGGAATATAACGATTTTTCGCTGAATTGTTCCATGGAGATTCAGCCAGGGTGCATTACAGGGCTCATTGGAAGAAATGGAGCTGGAAAGAGCACGACTTTTAAGGCGGTGCTGGGGCTGATTCATATGGATGGCGGCAGTGTAGAGATACTGGGTAAGGATGCTGCCAGCCTGACAGCACAGGACAGGCAGAAACTGGGGATAGTGCTGTCAGATTCTGGTTTTAGTACAGCTTTTACTTTAAAAGATGTTTTTCATATACTGAAGAATATGTACAGAGAATTTGACAGCGACTGGTTTCTGGCACAATGCCGGCACTATAAGCTGCCTGAGAATAAGAAGATTAAAGATTTTTCTACTGGTATGAGGGCGAAACTGAAACTGCTGGTGGCATTATGCCATAATGCTTCCCTTCTGATTTTGGATGAACCTACTGTGGGGCTGGATGTCATGGTGAGGGATGAAGTGCTGGATATGCTGAGAAATTATATGGAGGAGGATGAGAACCGTTCTATCCTGATCAGTTCCCATATTTCATCCGATCTGGAAAGTCTATGTGATGATTTTTATATGATCCATGAGGGAAAGATTCTGCTTCATGAGGAGACAGATGTGCTGCTGGGTGATTATGCTGTGTTAAAGATGGAGCCAGAGCAGTTTGAAAGAACAGATAAGAAGTATATGATCAAATACAAAAAGGAATCTTATGGATATCGCTGCCTCACGGACCAGAGACAGTTTTATCTGGAGAATTATCCGGATATTGTAGTGGAAAAGGGAAATATTGATGATCTTATTGTGATGATGATAGGAGGTACAAAATTATGAAAGGATTATTTGTAAAGGATATCCGGATGATGATGGGACAGAAAAAATTTTTCTGTCTGGTATTTCTTATGGCAGTGGTTTTGAACTTTAGTTCGGATTCCGTTTATGTGGTATATTATCTGACATTTGTCTGTTCTTTCTTTGCTATGAACAGTATCAGTTATGATGAGGCAGATAATGGATATCCCTTTCTTTTTACCCTGCCCATAGACCGAAGCATATATGTCAGGGAAAAGTATCTGTTTGGCATAGCACTTAATGTCAGCTCCTGGCTGGCAGGGATGTGCGTGGCCTTAATCTTTGCGGTGGTGAAAAATAATATTCCTGCCTTTACTGAAAACATTCTGGCAATGGCACTTATGCTGCCTGTCATGCTGATTTTCAATTCGGTTGTATTTCCGTTGATTTTCAAATTTGGATCGGAAAAGGGAAAGATTGTAATGCTTTGTGTGTTTGGTATTGCATTTTTTATAGGGTATATGCTGAGCAGACTGATGAATCTGGAGAAATTGATTCATACTGCAAATGGTTATCCGGCATCGGTTCTGGCATTGTCTCTTGTGGCGGTGACAGTATTGATACTGATTGTGTCCTGTGCGGTAAGTGTCATGATCATGAAGAAAAAGGAACTGTAAAGGCATAAAGTAAGGAGTTTATCAGGTTAAAGTGCACAAGAGACCAGGGACTTTCTTTCAGCAATTTTCACAAATATTCTACAGCTTAAGAAAAAACTTACAAAAAAGGGAAAAAAGTGGTATACTATAGACAAGTAGGTCAATAGTGCTAATATGAGAGAAAGGATGGATTGAAGTGTTTGAAGTAGGAGATTATGTTGTGCACGGCAATAGCGGAGTCTGCAGAGTAGATGCAGTACAGACAATGGATGGGATCGGCGCAGATAAGAAGCGGGTATACTATACATTGGTTCCTCTGTACACATCAGGAAGCAAATTGTTTGTTCCCACAGATAGTAAAAAGGTAGTGATACGCTCTGTTATGACTAAGAAGGAAGTTAAGAAACTGATGGATGAATGGAACGATATTGAAACACTTCGGGTAGAGAATGACAAGAACAGGGAAGAGGTCTACAAGGAAGCACTGAGATCCTGTGACAGCCGCCAGTGGGTGCGGCTGATCAAAACCTCTTATCAGAGAAACCAGTCCCGGATGGAGAAAGGTAAGAAAGCCACCACAAGTGATGAGAGATATCTGCAGATGGCAGAGGAAAATCTGTTTGGGGAGCTGGCGATCCCGCTGGAGATGAGCCGGGGAGAGGCGGAAGCTTATTTTGTTGCAAAAATAAAGAAGAGTGGGAAGGAAACAGTAACGGTATCGTGAGTTAGTAGCAGATCGTGCAACACAGCAGTTCAGTTAAGGGCAGAACTGCTGTGTTGGAGACACGGAAATCAATTTTCTAAAATCTTACAAATTTAGAAGGCTTAAGTAGGCAATCCAGCATTATTTTAGACATTGCTCTTTTTGATGAAATTCTTACCTTGTACTGCTTTAGCAGGCTGATGGAGAATTTACGGAGCAGGTTTAGATTCTGCTGGATTGTTCTATTTGCAATGCGGCAATAATCCTCTCTGTAATGAACATCCAATAACCAATGCATCGTTTCTACTGCCTATTCCATCCGGGCATGATGGAGCAGCCCCACCGCTGAAAGCTTTCGGCTGGAAATATAATAGTGCCATTCCTCTGTTTTTCTTTCACAGTCCATGCCCATCCGAAGCGTATCCTCCTGAACATATTCAGAGATTTCTTTCTCAAGGGTCGGCTGATTGCCTTTTGCATCCAATAAATAATCGCCTTTCCCTCTGACGATTGCCTCCGCAGTTTTTTGCTGGCAGTTTAGCGCATCCGCAACAACCAAACATCCTTCAATATCCATTTTCCTCAGCAGTTCCTGTACAGCAGGAATCTCATTGCTTTTGGATTCCACAGTTTCTGATATGCCAGGGTATACCCATTTCATCAGACATTGATTCAGTGTGTCTGTTTTCACCATCTTCAGTAGCAGCAGAAGCCTGTGGTAGCATGGAATGTGATTGATTCCTAATTTCTCTTTCAAAAATTCGCTGACATGTTCACTTTCTGCCCACTGATGGATTTGACTGAAATTTTTCAAACCGCATAGGCTCCCAAGCACGACAATACTAATTGCTTCTACAATACTGCTAAAGTATCCATTGTATTCTTCTGTTGTTTCTACCTCTTCAAAGAAGTCAGTTAATGTTGTTCTATCCATGTCCCTATTGTATCATATTAATGACTTTTTGATAATTGATTTCCGTGTTTTGGAGATTCCTGTTGTTGAATTTTACAGCAGATTGGGTTATACTAATGGCAGAGAGGAGCTGAACCTTATGCCAAATATTAAACCTATTTCTGATCTGCGCAATTACAGCGAGGTACTGCATGATGTAGCAGTGGGAGCTCCCGTTTTTTTGACCAAAAACGGCCGGGGGCGTTATGCAATTATTGACATACAGGATTATGAAAAGACACAGGCAACCATTCAGCTGATGAACGAGCTTGAAAAAGGCCGGAAATCAGGGGAAGAGAAAGGCTGGCTGACATTGGAGGCCGTGGAGGAAAACCTCAGGCTTTCCCATGAATAACCTGCATTTATCGAAAGAGGCGAAAAATGACCTGGTCGAAATCAAAGCCTATATTACGGAGGAGCTTGAAAACCCGGACGCAGCCCTGGCAACCGTAAGTAGAATCATAAAGAAAATCCGCATCCTGAAAAACCAGGCTTATGTAGGGACTCCGCTTTCTTCGATCGCGGACACGGAAAGCTATTACCGTTTTCTCGTAAGCGGAAACTATCTTGTGTTCTACCGGGTCTATGGAAAGGATGTTTATATAGACCGTGTTTTGTATGGCCGTCGCAATTATATGCGTATTTTGTTCGGTGATGCGCAGACAGATGAAACAGACGAATAATGGTATCATTTTCTTGGAATCGGAAAGATGATAGAACTCTATTAGAAAATCGCTTGTAAAAATCAAGTATTTTTTCATGTGCAAAGGAGTGTGAAAAAATCAAAAAAATACTGAAATCTATGCCCGCCCTGGTGACCCCGGATAGCGTTCTTTTGTTTATAGTATAGGAAAATATAGTAAACCCCCTAATTGTGTTACACACAGTTAGGGGGGGGCGAAAACACTTTAATCTTTATAGGATTATAGGAAATTCCATTCTTGCTCTGCGGTTTTCAGCCGACGCTTTTCCTCATCCCAGCAGTTCTTCTGCCAGTGCTTCCATCTCAGCGATATTTGCCTCTTTCATTGTTGACTTGATGGTAACGGTATTTTCACAAAGCGTCATATTTTTCATTCCTTCGAAAAATTCTTTCATTTTCTTATTTGCCATAGGCGCCCAGCTTCCATTTTCCATAAAAGCAACTTTTTTGTTCTGGAAGTTCTTGTGTCCCAGATGGAAAAGGAAATCCTGCATGATGGGGAACAGTCCTGCGTCATAGGTGGCACATGCCACTACCAGCTTATCATAGCGGAAAGCATCTTCAATGGCTTCTGCCAGATCTTCCCTTGCCAGATCGCAGACAACGACTTTCTTTGCCCCTTTTGCTTCCAGGATCTCACCAAGTTTCTTTGCTGCCTTTGCTGTGTTTCCGTGAATGGAGCCATATGCCACCAGAACGCCGTCATCCTCTGCCTCATAACTGCTCCATGTCACATATTTACCAATATAATAGTCCAGATTTTCTTTCAGGATTGGGCCATGGAGGGGGCAGATGGCCTGAATATCCAGACCGGCAGCTTTCTTCAGCAGGGCAGATGCCTGTGCACCATATTTTCCGACAATATTAAAGTAATATCTTCTTGCCTCACAGGCCCAGTCCTCATCTGTATCAAGGGCACCAAATTTACCAAAAGCGTCAGCAGAGAAGAGTACCTTCTCGCTGGATTCGTATTCTACCATAACTTCTGGCCAGTGAACCATAGGTGCCATAAGGAAGTTCAGCGTGTGGCTTCCCAGTTCAAGGGTATCCCCTTCTGCCACTACTACTTTTTTATCTTCGACATCCAGATCAAAGAACTGGGGAAGCATATTAAATACCTTTGCATTGCTTACCAGCTTCATGTCAGGATATTTCTCTATGACTGCCTGGATACTTCCGCTGTGATCTGGCTCCAGATGGGAGATAATCAGGTATGCCGGAACTTTTCCAGACAATTCCCTTTCCACATTTTCAAGCCACTCATCTGTCTTTCTGGCATCTACCGTGTCCATAATGGCGATTTTATCATCCATAATGATGTATGAATTATATGAAACACCATTTGGTACAATGTACTGGCTCTCGAACAGGTCGATCTCCCTGTCATCAACACCTACATATCGGATCGAATCAGAAATCGTAACGTTACTCATCGTAAAACCTCCTAAAATATTTATTTTGAAATGGATGCTTCCACTTCCTTCTTCATTTTATGGATCAGTTCTTTTATGGCAGGAACCACCTGATCCAGTGATACTTTCTCCTGTACCGATTTGTCACGGCTGGACAGCTCAGCAACAGATTCTTTCATATTTCTCGGACTGATGACAAGACGGACTGGCACGCCCAGAAGATCGGCATCTGAGAACATCACTCCCGGACGTACATTCCGGTCGTCATAGATCACTTCAATGTGTTCCCTCTGGAGCTCGTCATAAAGTTTGTCCGCACATGCTTTCGCCTCAGCGTCATCAGCACGCAGGCAGCACAGATGCACCTGCCATGGTGCGATGGAGATGGGCCACACAGGTCCATATTCATCATGGTGTGCTTCACAGACAGAAGCGGCAAGGCGTCCCACTCCGATACCATAACATCCCATAATAGGATAGTGGGATTCCCCATCTGCATCCAGGTACTGCATGTTCATGGACTTGGTATATTTCGTTCCTAACTGGAAGATATTGCCTACTTCGATACCCCGGGATATGGTGATGTGTTTTTTGCCGCATTTCGGACAGATGCCCCCCTCTATAATCTTGGACACATCTACATATTCTGCATCCGGCACATCCCGTTCCATACACAGTCCGGTATAGTGATATTCTTCCTCATTTGCCCCGCAGGACAGGTTGTTGCTGCCTTTCAGGGAAACATCATAGATCACGGTACAGCCCCCGGCGACTTCCAGATCCACAGGCCCGATATATCCGGCGTTCAGTCCGCAGTCTGCCGTGATGACAGCCGGATGGACTGCCTCGCCGAGATAATTGGTGAGTTTCGTCTCATTGATATCCAGATCGCCCCGGACGAAGACTACCACATATTCATCGGTATTGTTTTTCTGGTATACCACAGCTTTACAGGATTTTTCAAGAGGGGATCTGAGGAATTCACAGATCTCTTCGATTGTATGGATATCGGGCGTATGGACTTTGGTCAGCGGCTCATCCGCAGTCTCTTTTATATTTTCTATGATGCTGTCCGCAGCCTCCATATTGGCACGGTAATCACAGGATTCGTTACCGCAGATGGCAATCGTGTCTTCTCCTACCGGGGTCAGCAGCATGTATTCGTGGGCAAGGCTGCCTCCCATCATGCCAGAGTCAGAGGCAACTGTAATAACCTCTGGTATTCCGGCGCGGGCAAAGATACGGTTGTAGGCATCGTAGCAGATCTGGTAGTAGCGCTCAAGATCTTCCTGTGAGGTGTGGAAAGAATAGGCATCCTTCATAGTAAATTCCCTCACTCGGATTAGTCCGGCACGGGGCCTTGCCTCATCACGGAACTTTGTCTGTATCTGATATATCATAAAAGGATAGTTGTTGTAGCTCTTTGCATAATCTCTGACAAGGTGGACAGCAGCTTCTTCATGAGTCATGCCGAGGAGCATCTTTGAGCCATTGCGGTCTGAGAACCGCAGCAGTTCACTTCCTACACTTGTATAGCGTCCGGACTCATCCCAGAGAGCAGCGGGGAGTGCCACGGGGAATAATACCTCCTGTCCGTCAATGGCGTCCATCTCTTCACGGATAATGTTTTCAATCTTGCGGCAGATCCGCTTCAAAGGCATATATTGGGAATAGATCCCCTTTGCCACATCTTTTATGTAGCCGCCGCGTACCATCAGGGCGTGGCTCTCAATGATGCAGTCACTTGGTTTTTCCTTGAAGCGTTCGCCTACCAGTTTGTCCAGTTTCATGTTACCCCTCATTTCTGTTTTATTTTACTTATAAATCCAAAACAAGATTATTTTAGCATTTCCCTTTTGTGATGTCAACCAGAGAACCTTTGACATCTTCACTTTCTGACGCTATAATGCTAAATGAAAGGTGGTGCCGGTTTTGAGGTATAAAGCGGTTATATTTGATCTGGATGGGACGCTTCTTGATACATTGGAAGATCTGAAGGATGCTGAACGTGGCATAGGCCACCTTCCGCTCCTGACAGAGCGTTCCCTGGAGGAGGTTAGGAATTTTGTGGGGAACGGTATTGTGAAACTGATGGAACGCGCGGTTCCGGAGGGTCGGGAACATCCGGCATTTGATGATATCATGAAAGAGTTTCGGACTTACTATGGGGAGCATTGCCAGGATAAGACGTCAACTTATCCTGGGATCTTAGATATGCTCCGCAGGCTCAAGGAAAGCAATATCAGAACAGCTGTTGTCTCAAATAAAGCTGATTTTGCAGTACGCGAACTTATTCCGGTTTATTTTGATGGCCTTATTGATACTGCATATGGTGAGAATGAGGCAGCAGGGATCGGAAAGAAGCCATCACCGGACATGGTGCGGCAGGCAATCCGTGATTTGGACTGTGAGGAGGAATGTGCAGTATATGTAGGGGATTCTGATGTGGATCTTCAGACGGCGACAAATGCCGGAATGGACTGTATTGGTGTGAGCTGGGGATTCCGGGGGCGGGAATTTCTGCTGCAGCATGGGGCAAAGGCGATCATCGATGAACCATCAGAATTGTTTGAAAAAATGATATAATTGAATATTGGAACAGAAAAACGGTCACAATAGCATTGTAGATACATTGATATTCGAGAATCTCAGATTCTCAGGAAAGCGAGGGAAATACAATGCAAAGAATAATTGCGACTGTTTTTTTGTCCATTTGCCTTGCCATGATGATGGTGGGGTGCGGTGACAAAAATAATGATGCGACAGCACCAACTACTTCGCCACAGGCGACAACGAAACCAACAGACCAGGCAACTGCAGCCCCTTCGGACGACAATGATATGTCAGATGATAATGCTGCAGACAAGGATGGTACAAAGGATGATGACAGTCTGACGGATGATGTCAAGGATGGTGTGGATGGTGTTGGCGATGGCGTCAAGGATACAGTGGATGGTGCAGTAGATGGAGCAGAAGATGCTGTGGATGGTGCAGTAGATGGAGCGAAAGATGCTGTAGACGGGATGAAGGATGGCGCCAAAGACGCTACAGATAATAAGTAAGGGCAGGTTTTCGGCCTGTTATGCCATATTTGAAAAATCCTCTCATAGCATTGGCTGGCTATGAGAGGATTTTTCTTGGCACCGTTGGGCAGAAGGGAAGATGGTCAGGCTTTCCCGATCTCCTGCCCCTGAAGGATCTTTGTCTCATATCCATTCAGTGTATTCTGCAGCAGGTCTGCCCGGGGGCTGGTGTGGTGGTTTGTCAGAAGGATTATAGTAGACCCCCCATATTCAAAATAGCCCTTTTCCTCTCCGCGGACCGCAGTGGAAGATGAGTTGTCATTGCTGATCTTACCTACCATTAGTGCCCCTACTTCCATTTGGACGATGTCACCAAATACAGGGGAATGGATGACGGTATATTCCCTTGTATTTTCCTTGTAGATGGGAAGGCAGTCGTTGGCAATGGGATTTACGGTATGGAAGGTGCCATCAATATGGTAATTTTTGGACCGTGTACCAGAAGCCGCATAGACATAGCGGTGGTAATCCTCCACCGATAAGCGGAGAATATAAGCATATCCATTCTCAAAGCGTCCTGCCAGGCGGGGGCTGCGCAGAAGGGAACGCAGGGTATATTCCGTGTTTTTCACAGAGAAAGTAGTTCCTTTGCTGATGGGATATACAGTTGCCTTACAGTCACAGGGACTGATGAGGCTATGGGGATCCTCACAGATGGGGCGTTTCTCTGCCTGGATCTTTCTTGTGAAAAAGTCGTTGAAGGACCTATAATCCTTTTTTTCATAATCTTCCATGCAGATCCCATTTTTTTTGATAAATGGCTGGATCAGCACAGTGGAGCAGGGAGAATCCAGCAGTTTTCCGGAGAGGACAGATAACCGGCGGTTGACAAGAAATTTAAGCAGAAAGCGCCCCAGGATATTAGTATAGAGAAATGAGAGCACTTTGTCCTGCCCTGTTGTCGTTTCAATCCGTGTACCGTCCAGATCAATGTAATTCATATGGCAACCCTTTCCTAAAATATATTTAATACGCGAAGCATAACGATGGCAACAAAGATGATAAATGCCGTGATCGCAGCATTACCAGGTTTCTTGAGACGGAAATCCAGTACATAGAGGATTGCCACGATGAGAAGCATAAGAGCAAGGATATTTGTGAACATCTCAGCCGGGACCAGAGGATGGAAAAGATAGATCACAGGGAAGATAATGGTGATGGAAGTGATGGGGAGCCCCCGGTATCCTTTCTGTTCTTCCGTCTGGGAATCTGTGTGTTTCAGTTCCTCCAGCATGTTGAAATAGGCAAGGCGGATCACACCGCAGAGCACAAAGACGATCTCAATAGCGATACCCCATATGCTCCGAAGCCCCATCTGGTAAGCAATGACTACCGGGGTGACACCAAAGCACACCATATCACACAGAGAATCTAACTGCACACCAAAGATCTCCATTTCCCTTGTGCGGTTTTTCATGGAACGGGCAATTTTGCCGTCAAAGGTGTCACATGCCCCGGCAAGAGCCAGGCACAGAATGGCGTATTCATAGCGGCCGTTTGAGGCGAGAGCCATGCCGATGATTGACAGGGCCACACCAAGATAAGTGACGATTACCGTATAATTATAAAATCCTATCATATTTTACCCCTCTTTTCTAAATATAGAGTTAGTCCTTCTCAGGTATTTCCGGAGAACCCTTGACTGTCAGGTGGGTGATACAGGAAACGATTCCGCTGACAATGACTAAAACATAGTAACTAAAACCGCGGCTCACCAGCATGGAGGCGGTGGCAGCAGTGATTCCGCCGAATATGGGACTGAAGATCAGCAGATAGAGGCGTTCACTGATTCCCATACCGCCGGGAAGTGGAAGCATATCCACAGAGATGGAGATGATGGACTGAAGAACCGTGATGGTGAAGAAGTTCTCTGCATTCAGACCAAAACTGCGGTATACTACATAGGTAATGAAAAATAGAAAGAAGCGCTGAACAAAAGAGATCAGGGTGGTGTTCAGGATCGCCAGCTTATTATTTTTCAGAAATACAGCCGTTTCCTTATATACTTCCATCGATTTGTCCAGACGCTCTGTCCGGTTATTTTTTTCTTTCATTAAATGAATCTTTTTTAACAGGGCAAAGCCTTTCATTATGAGAAATTTTGCCGTGTCTGGAACGAATACAAGAAAACACATCAATGTGACACAGAAGACATTGAGCCCGATCCCCAGATAGAGAAAGAACTGTACCTCCCCTGTGAGTGTCTGCACCAGTCCCTGCCCGAACAGCGCTACAGCGATCCCGATAAAGACCAGTACAAATTTATATTCGATCGTTACCAGCATCAGGATGATGGTAGCGGTTGGAATATCAATATTCTGTTTCTTCATATAATAAATCTGCATGGGCTGTCCGCCGGTAGCAGATGGAGTGATACAACTGTAAAAAAAACCTACAAAGGAGTACCGGATACAGTTAAATAAAGGTACGCGGATCTGTACTGTATACAGCAGGTATTTGATGATGACAGACTCGCTGCATACGTAGATCACAACTAATATAAAACCGATCAGCAGATAAATCGGGGAAATTCCTGATATATTGTTAAGAATAACTCCCAGATCCTGATCCTTGAATACTGCCCAGATGGTAAGTGCTACCAGGGCAATAAGAAATAGTGCATTCAGTACATTTTTTCTGACTTTACTGCTCACAACGCCCTCCTTTACCTATTATAGTAAGTAATTTATAATTTAGCCTGTCAAAAAGACTTTTCACGATCTGGTAGGCACTGATCCTGTTGTTAATCCAGAGCAGAAATTCAGCAAGAGCGATTCCCGCAACAGCATCGGCTAGATAGTGCTGCTTTGTAAACTGTGTGGACGCTGCCACCAACAGGGCGAAGATACATGAAAATGCCTTATAGGGAGAGGATACTTTATCACTTTTCCGTATACCGGCATAGCAGAGCCAGCTCACCAGGCAGTGGATAGACGGAAAGAGGTTAGTGGGCTGGTCAATGCGGTACAAAAATGCCAGCAGCCAGTCACTGAAGCTGTCAACAGTAAAGGCCGGCCGGACATTTGTAGTGGGAAATCCAATATAAAATGCAGCGCACACCAGACGGGACATCATGTCCGTCATGACAAAGCGGTAAAAATACTCCCTGTCGTCACGGTAGATTCGTGCTACCAGTATATAGTTTATGATCCAGAACAAATAACAGCCAAAGTAAATATACATCCACTGCGGAACCAGAGGAACCTGCTTATCCAGCCAGGTTGTCAGATCGTAGTGGTGCCAGTCAGCGCAAAGGACCATGGAACCGCTGTAAACCAGCATATTCAGTGCAAAGCAGGAGAGCAGTGGCACGATGGAAAATAGCGGAATCACCGGATCGATATATTTTTTCAGCCAGTTGTACATAACATCATCCTTTAAATCATATTCTTGAAATAAACATATGTCGATATTTTACAATATTTTTTAGGATTTTGCAACTTATGATTGTCTTAGGCTTTCATTTATGGTAAGATTAGCAGGTAAAATAGTATAAAGCGGAGGATAAAAGAATGGGAATGTATGATGTTCTGGTGTCCGTTATTCTTGGGATTGTGGAGGGAATCACTGAGTGGCTTCCGATCAGCAGTACCGGGCACATGATACTGGTAAATCAGTTTATGCAGTTTTCAAATAAGGATTTTCAGGAGATGTTTCTGGTAGTGGTGCAGCTTGGGGCAATACTGGCTGTGGTGCTGCTGTTCTGGAATAAGATATGGCCGTGTAATTTTAAATTCAGAAAGAATAAAGAACCATTTGTAAAGATGGAGATCATGCAGCTCTGGTTTAAGATCATTGTATCCTGCCTGCCTGCGGCTATCGTAGGTGTGCTTTTTGATGATATCATTGACACAATGTTCTATAATGCCTATGTAGTAGCGGGGGCGCTCATTATCTATGGTGTGCTGTTCATCATTATCGAGAACTGGAATGACGGAAGGCGGCCTGCCATTACTTCCGTGGCAGAGATTGGCTACAATACTGCTATTATCATTGGTATTTTTCAGCTTCTGGCTGCCATTGTCCCAGGTACTTCCCGTTCTGGTGCCACTATTCTCGGAGCGCTGCTCATCGGTGTTGCCAGAGGGGCAGCAGCAGAGTTTACATTTTATCTGGCAATCCCGGTTATGTTTGGTGCCAGCCTGCTGAAGATCGTGAAAAATGGCCTTAATTTTGGCACCATGGGATATGTGACGCTGATCGTTGGGATGCTGGTGGCATTTATCGTCTCACTTTTTGTCATCCGTTTCCTGATGGGCTATATCCGCAAACATGACTTCAAAGTGTTTGGTTATTACCGGATTGCCCTGGGGGCATTGGTGCTCTTATACTTTGTCATTAGTGGGGCATCACCAGCATAGTCTGCCGTGGTCAGTCCAGTGATGCGAACTGGGGATAACCGAAATAGTTCAGCAGTCCTACATAGATGGCATAGGCGAACTGGTACTGCTCGGTGGAGAGCAGAAGGGCATCTTCATAATTGGATATATAGGCAAGTTCTATCAGTACGGCGGGCATGGATGTCCGCCGTAATACATATAAGGAAGGGCGGACGAATACGCCATTATTTTTTGTGCCGAGGCGGCGGACGATCTCAGCTACGATATCTTCCCCCATATAATAAGCCTCTGAGCCGGAGCGGTAGACATAGGCTTCCGTGCCGTTGATGGCGGGATTTACGTTGGCATTGACATGGATGCTGAGAAAATAATCAGCGCCCCAGACAGCGGCCATATCCACCCGTTCCCGCAGGCTGGAATTGTTGTCATATCCAAGGATCTCTTCTGGTGTCTTACGTGAGGTGACAGCATCAAAACGTGGATCGGCATTGAGTATATTGGCGAGGTACACCCCCACAAGATAGGTGATATCCTGCTCACGGAGTCCGAACCCCTCGGCTCCGGCATTGAAACCATAGGGATTATGTCCCTGATCGATAAATATTCGTATTGCCATAATGTGTAGTAATCCTCCGAAATCGGGTTCTCTTTTTATATTGTATGAAAGGCAGGGAAGATTCGTGAAAGGAATGCGTCTGGATAAATATCTGGCTTCTTATGTGCCGATGAGCCGTAAGGAGGCGAAGGCAGCAGTGCGCCAGGGAAGGGTGATGGTGGCTGGCGAGAGGGCAGTGAAAGAAGACTATAAGGTAGAAGAGGGCTGTACTGTCTGCCTGGATGGTGAGCCTGTCAAGGCAGAAGAGTATGTCTATTATATGTTGAATAAACCTGCAGGGGTGGTGTCCGCAACCTCAGACCAGACGGAGAGGACAGTGTTGGATCTTATTGATACAAAAGGACGGGCTGTCTTTCCCGTGGGAAGGCTGGACAAGGATACGACGGGGCTGATGATCCTGACGGATAATGGCAGTCTGGCACATCAGCTCCTCTCTCCGCGGTATCATGTGGAAAAGGTATATGAGTTCCTTTATGAGGGGGAGTTTGTGCCAGAAGCGGTGCGGCTGGCAGCAGAGGGGATCGATATTGGAGAGAAGCATTTGACGGAGCCGGCAGTGCTGGAGCTGCCGGCTCCGTCGGGGCATTTTGCCAGGCTCACGATCTCAGAGGGCAAATACCATCAGGTAAAGCGTATGGCGGCGAAACTGGGAGTGCGTGTGACAGCTCTCCGGCGTGTTACTTTTGGCGGGATTCTGCTGGATGAGACGCTTCAGCCGGGAGAGTACCGTCCACTGACGGAAGAAGAGGTTGGCAGGCTTCAGGCTTCGGTCTGATAGCTCCAGCCGGAGATGCCCGGACAAAAAGATTGAATGGATGTAAAGGGAGGAAACAATGGCGAAAAAGAAATATTATGCAGTGAAAAGAGGAAAAACACCAGGAATATATCTTACATGGGAGGATTGTCAGAATCAGATCAATGGTTTCAGTGGTGCAGTGTATAAGGGGTTTGCCACCATTCAGGAGGCGGAGGAGTTTCTGGGAGGGAATGGAGGGGCATCTACCCAGAACATAGAGATCTCTGGTACGCAGACTGTTTCCGTGGACAGGGAAGCTCCAACAGAGAATGACTGCGGAGCAGCTCCGAATATGGGTATGGGGGAAGCGGTTGCCTATGTAGATGGCAGTTATAATGGAAAGACAGGGGAGTATGGCTGTGGCGTCGTGTTTTTCTACGCAGGGGAGCAGTTTGAGATAAGCCGGAAAGGGGAAGAGAAGGCGTTGGCATCCATGCATAACGTGGCAGGGGAGATCCTTGGTTCTGAGCTTGCGATGCAGGAGGCAGTCCGGCGGGGAGTGGGAAAACTTACTATCTTTCATGACTATCAGGGAATCGCTTCCTGGTGTCTGGGAGAATGGAAGGCAAACAAAGAGGGAACCATAGCATATAAGAGGTACTATGATTCCCTGAAAGGCCAGATCGATATTTCTTTTCGTAAGGTCAAAGGTCATTCTGGTGATGTGTGGAATGACCGGGCAGATGAACTGGCACGGGCAGCCTGCTCATAAAAATACATCTGGGAGTTGAGAGGTGCTTTCCCTCTCTGGTCCACTTTCTCATAAGTGCCATCTGGCATGAGGATGTGGGCTTTCTTTGTGTCAGCAAGCTGGATCGCAAGGATCTTCCCGACTTTTTCCTTTAATTCCGGCGCTTCCACAGGGAAAAGGATCTCTACCCGTTTGTCAAGGTTTCTTGGCATCCAGTCCGCACTGCCCATATAGTATTCCGGATCACCATTATTCTCAAAATAGAAGATACGGGCATGTTCCAGAAAGGTACCGACGATGGACCGGACATGTATTGTCTCACTTAAGCCCGGCACGCCTGCTTTCAGGCAGCAGATGCCTCGTACGATGAGCTGGATCTCCACTCCGGCAGCAGATGCCTCATATAGTGCCTCGATGATACCTGGATCACAGAGAGAGTTCATTTTGGCGATGATCTTTGCCGGCCTTCCCTTGCCGGCATTCTCTTTTTCCCGCTGGATCAGGGAGAGGAATTTATCCCGGAGCCACAAAGGGGCAAGGGAGAGTTTATTCCATGCAAGAGGTTCTGAATAACCAGACAGCATATTGAATACGGCAGTGGCATCTTCGCCATACTGGTGTTTGCAGGTAAACAAACCAAGATCGGTATAGAGCCTTGCTGTGGAATCATTGTAATTCCCCGTGCCAAGGTGGACATAACGGCGTATGCCGTCCTCTTCCCTGCGCACAACAAGGGTGATCTTACTGTGAGTCTTCAGTCCTACCAGTCCATAGATCACATGGCAGCCCGCTTTCTCAAGCTTCCGTGCCCAGACGATATTGTGCTCCTCGTCAAACCGGGCTTTGAGCTCCACCAGGACAGAGACCTGTTTTCCATTTTCCGCCGCCTCTGCCAGAGAGGCGATGATGGGGGAATGGCTGCTGACACGGTATAATGTCTGTTTGATGGCAAGGACTTCAGGATCCCTTGCTGCTTTCCGCACAAAATCCACTACAGGGTTAAAGCTTTCATATGGATGAAAGAGCAGGATGTCTTTTTCCCGGATCTGCTCAAAGAGATCCCGTTCCGGATCGAGCATTCCCGGCTGCTGCGGTGTGTATGGCTGATCTTTCAGATGGTCAAAGCCGTCCATGCCATAGACCTTCATAAGGAAAGTGAGATCCAGCGGCCCGTTTATTTTGTAGATGGATTCCTCAGAGATGTTTAATTCCCTGCGAAGGGTTTTCAGGAGCCGCTTGTCAATGGATTCTTCCACTTCCAGCCGGATCGCCTCACCCCACTGTCGTTTTTTTAACTGTTTTTCAATCTCGATCAGCAGGTCAGCGGCTTCATCCTCATCGATGGTCAGGTCCGCATTCCGCATAACACGGAATGGCGTGGCACAGAGAACTTTGTAATTCATAAAGAGCTTCTGGATATTTTTTTCAATGATCTGTTCCAGCAGGATGATGGTAGTACAGTTGTCTTCGTCTGCCGGTATGGTGACGATACGGGGCAGGACAGAGGGAACCTGGACGGTGGCGAAATCAATGGTATCTTTTTTCTTCTTATCCATGAGCAAGGCACCGATATTCAGTGATTTGTTGCGGATCAGCGGGAAAGGACGGGAAGAATCCACCGCCATGGGAGTGAGGACAGGGAATACCTCCTGTTTAAAATATGTATCCACATAATCGGACTGTTCTGGTGTCAGTTTCTCGTATTCTGTGACGATCTTCAGTCCTTCTTTGCTCAGGGACGGAAGCAGGGAGCGGTTGTAGGTTGTGTACTGAGTGGCCATAAAGGAGTGGGTTACTTTCAGTATTTCGTCAATCTGCTCCTGTGATGTCATACCGGCGATATCCTTCTTTGTATAACCGGCATTGACCTGGTCCTTCAGTGATGCCACGCGGATCATAAAGAATTCATCCAGATTGGAGGCAGTGATGCTTAAGAACTTTAAACGCTCCATCAGGGGAATATTTTTATCCCTTGCCTCAGAGAGACAACGGTAATTAAAATCGAGCCAGCTAAGCTCACGGTTTGTAAATTTTTCGGATCGACTCATAATAAAACCTCCTTTATTTAATCTTGCATAAAAGTGCTCTTATGCGGAGCAGGAATCGCTATAGCGAATTTATTCGCTTTGCGATTCTTAGAGGGCTGCGGTTCTCAGCCAGTCCTTGCTGCGGTTCTCAGCCAGCCCTTGCTGCGGTTCTCGGCCAGTCCTTGCTGTGGTTCTCAGCCAGCCCTAGTGGCCGCTTCGTTTCTGGCGCAGTACCGGGCGTATGCCAAAAACCTCCTGGAATACGTCTGCCCCATGGTGGAAGAGTCCTTTTTCCAGTGTGATGTCAGCCATGGTATCAGCGGTGATGGTCAGTACACCGTCTTTCAGGGTGACGCCAACATCCCGGATCTTCTGCCGGTTGCTTTTATCCAGCACATTGGCTGTTTTCAAAATCGCATTTAACTTGACAATCGTAATGTATTCATTTTCAGTAAAATCTTCGTCTAATTCCTCGTATGTAGGGATCGAACTGGTATTGTAGCGGACCATATTTGCTACCATGGCACGCTCCTTATGGGAAATGCCAATGATCTCTGTAGACATAATGATACGGTAAGAGCATTCCCTTGTCTGAATCTCATTGATATAAGATCCGCAGCTATGCAGGATCACGCCGATCTGCAGCAACAGGCGCTCACGTTTGCCAAGTCCGTGGAGTTTGCGGATGCGGTCAAAGATTTCCAGTGCCAGGGTCTGAACATTATCTACATGGTTCATGTCAACTTTATATTTTCCGGCTATATGTTCGGCGCTGGACAGAATATCCAATGTAAAATCGTGCCGTAAAGAAAGTTTCAGTTTCTTCTGGGCATAATCGGCAACGATGCTGTCGCAGAAGTCAATGGCTGAGAGATAAAATTGGCCGCATTCCGTAAGGTCTGAGATCTTACGGCAGAGGAGAATGGTGGGGATCACCAGCCGTGCTGTATCGCTGGACAGGTTTTTTGGTAATTTCTTTTTTAGAAATTTCTTTGACACATGTCCATCAAAATCCGGATCCCCTTGCTGAAGGTATTGATAGATCTCAGGGATCATGCCCCCAATGGTAATGATATGCCGTATCTTGACTGAATCGAGATAATATTTCTGAAAAAGATTCAGATCCCTTTCCATATATTCACTGAGAAGCGCATGAAAGTCATATGCCTCATCCTGCATGACATGCAGAAGCTCCTGGATACGGTAGGAACCCAGCAGCAGATTCTGGGTGGCGCATAGTTTTCCCTGGTTGAAAACGGATAACTGCACATTGCCGGCACCTATATTTACAATAAGAGTGCCCTCCTCAATATAGGATTCAAATCTATGTTCCTTTCGTGCCAGTGCTTCATAATATAAGAAACAGGTCTCGCTGTTGCTCAGGATCTTAACATCAAATCCTGTCTGGATCTTTATCTGATCCACAACTACCAGACAGTTTTTTGCTTCCCTCAGACCGCTGGTGGCACAGATCTGCCAGTTTTTGGTTCTGAAATCTGACATGATCCGTTTGAAATCATTCAGGGTGGTGCAGATTTCGCTGACTGTCTGATAAGAAATAATTCCTTTGCTGTAAGTTTCTGCCCCCAGAAAGAGTTTGTGACGGACATGGGTGAGTTCTTTTATTCCGTGTTGTCTGGAGACTTCATATATTTTCATGGACAGTTGACTTGTGCCAATGTCGATGGCTGCATAAGTAGATATTGCCATACATAGCCCTCCAATCCTGATTTATAAAATAAATCTTTCCAGTCACTTTATATTTTACTACGGAAATGTAAAAAAAACCAGAACTTTATATAGAGATAGGGCAATCGCTTAAAAATTTGTGGGATTTAAAGCGGGCGGATTCCATACTGGCTCCTGTCCTTATATCACAGCCCGAAAAATGATTGTTTCTTCTGGCAGCAAAATACGCCGCCCGGGCATTGTCTGAGGTGTCTGCTGTCTTTTGGCATGGATTTTCACAGCACGTTTGCACTAAAGCCGCCACGCAGCGGTACTAATGCACCACCATGGAAAATTCTGGGTATACTGCGGGCAGATGCAGGGCATCTGTACCGAAAAGAGGGAGCATTCCTGTTAAGTAACAAATAGCGGGTTTGCAAAAAATGAGTGTCACC
>CANRWA010000016.1 GCA_947643415.1 uncultured Clostridia bacterium
TAATGTCTTTGTATCAGACTGAAAGTAATCGGTCTGTGCCAGCACACTGCCTTTACAATCTGAAACAATCGACTTTCCCTTATTTGTATGTCTGATTATATTACTTCCATTTTCAATCCCTCGCACAATCGCCGTCTTTGAAGCTAATAATGTCATTTCTTTCCAATCCGAAGCCGGAACAACCAGTATATCTACATTATCTTTACCTGCCTGCTGTACTTTCGACAAAAATGCCATATCAGAACATATGAATGGTGCAATCCGCCCATATTCTGTATCAAAGCTTTTTAACATTCCATCTCCTTTTTGGCACAGTTCTCCGATTGAACGTCCATACTTAAAGTATTCTGAAATAAGTTCTCCTTGTGGATTGAATGCTACCGTTTTATTTTCCTTTAAGTCCACATAAGGCGTTTTCACCAGTAACGAAACAATCAAATAAATTTCTTCCTGTTTTGCCATATCCGACGCCCGTTGCAGCAGTATATCTTCATCTTGTTTTAAAACCGCTCCATTCAGTTCCGACCAAAAAACAATATTTGCTCCTGCTTGTGCTTCCAACTTCGTTTTTAGGAAAAGTTCATCCGCTACTGATGATAGTTTATTCCTTGCATTCGTAATATTTTCATCAGTAAACGTATTAGTATAAAATGTAGCATATATATCTTTATCATCATTTAGCAGATGTGAAATCGGAACGGTTACGCCGGCGATCCTAACACTCTTGTCTGAATTTCCTACAAAATGAAACATAACAATTCCATAAACAAACACTAATCCAATTACAGAACCATATACGATAATGTATTTTCTGATATATTCCTTTTTGCTTTTATTGTTCCAAATCCATATAACCATTGCCGCTGTCCAATACATTAAAAAAGTGATTCCATAAATTCCTGTTACCGTTACTATTTGTAGCAGATATAGATTTTGGTATTGTGTATAAGCGTCAGACAGCCCTCCTAATATGGGATATATCAGATAGATAATATACTCTATTGACACCATGATACTTGCAAAAATAATAGTATCTTGAAACCTCATTTTTGATTTTGACCAGTAAATATATGGTAAAACTTTCAGAAAAGATAACAAAACTGCTACCATTATACATATCTTTATATCCATTCCAATGGCTCTCCCAAACTGGACAACAAATCCAATAGCATATATAGAACTAATTATAAGATATACTTTTCGGGTATGATTGAGATAAATCATACACAGAAACAAAATTGGATAAATCCACGCAAAAATCGGAACACACCATTCTCCGTTGGACATTACATAAATTAGAAAACTTAATATTATAAAAACTGCAAAGTATTTATTTTTAAGTAAATTTTTCATATTTACAATATTCTCCTAAACACGTATTTGTCGCTTTATTTGCTTCCTGACAAATCCCGATTGAACAAAATCGCTGCGCGATAGCCTGCCAGGGCTGTGGCGCAGTTTTTACGTTTCTCTAATAAAAGCAGTGGAAAAATCTACCGAAATACGGTATTGTTAAGTTACCACACAAAACAATCAAATACGGAGACCTCCACTGCCTATGAATACAATAACATTTTTTGGTGTCTTCTGCAACCGGAACTATGACGCCAATGCACCCTCCTGGTAACTAGACGTCATTTTAAACACTCAATACTACTTATCATGGAGGTTTTTTATGTACGAAGATATTTTTGAATCCATCCGCCAAGCTGCGGAAAAACGCAACCTTAGAGAACGGACAATTCAACTGTATTGCAGTAATGTCAGCTATTTCCTGCGCTGCACCAATAAGCCTGTTACTGACCTTACGCTTGAGGATGCAGATGCCTTTCTTACCATGAAACGTCTGGAGGGCAGGTCCCCTGAAACTCATAATCACTACCGTTCATCTATCAAGTTTCTCTACAAAAGAGTCCTGAAGATTACCTGGGATGACGAGGAAGTCCCTGCCATGAAGCGTGAGCGGAATCTTCCAACTGTGCTTACGCTACAGGAGATCAATGCTGTCATTGAAGCGACTGGTAACCTTAAGCATAAGTCGATCATCGCTACCATGTATTCTTCCGGGCTGCGTGTATCTGAGGCTGTCCATTTGCATTATGATGATATTTCCCGTACTAACATGACCATTCATGTCCGGGAAACAAAAGGCCGCATCGACCGATATACGATCCTTTCCCGGAGGAATCTCGACCTGCTTACCGAATACTGGTTTCAATGCGGCAGACCAAAGGGCATTCTCTTCCCGAGTTCATGGACTGGGATTACCTCGATATTTCAAGCGTTAACCAGTTTTTCAAAGCAAGCGCTAAAAAGGCCGGCATAATACGCCGCGTGTCTTCCCACGCCTGCCGTCACAGCTTTGCCAGTCACTTGTTCGAAAGCGGGGTGGATATCAAATATATCCAGTCACTTCTTGGTCATGTCGATCCCCGCTCTACAGATGTATATCTGCATGTAAGCAACAAAACCCTGCTTGGAATCCGCAGCCCTTTTGATGTTTCGGAAGGCGGTGGGTCATGAGCGGAAACTGCACGATACAGGATGTGTTTCACCGCTTTTATTCTGACTATGAGAAAACTCATGAACTGTCTGCGGCACAGCAAAAAGCAGCTTATCACATCATGAACTGCAAAACCGGTGCATTTGGCGTCAATGTAAGCGTCTGCAAGGACTGCGGCTGTATCTCCGTCCATTATAATTCCTGCCGGGACAAGTGTTGTCCTATGTGCCAGGAGTTTCCGAAAGAAAAGTGGGTGGATGCCCGCAGGGAGGATATACTGGATGCCCCGTATTTCCATGTGGTTTTCACTGTGCCAGAAGAACTTAATCCCGTCATTTACAGCAACCAGAAGCTTTTGTACAATGCCCTTTACCATGCTGCCTCCGATACTTTGAGCGGACTTGCCAGAGATAAAAAATATCTTGGGGCAGATATAGGTTATATCTGCATTCTCCATACCTGGAGAAGCGCGATGAATTTCCATCCCCATATCCACACCATCGTGTCAGGCGGAGGCCTGGATGCCAAGAACCACTGGAAGGATAACGGTGAGGATTTTTTTCTCCCGGTCAAAGTCCTTTCCAAAGTTTTTCGGGGCAAGTATCTTGCCGGGCTAAAGCAGCTATGGGCGGATGGAAAGCTGGAATTCTATGGAACAGCGGAACCTTACAAAAATCATTATGCTTTCAAACAGCTTTTGGACAACTGCTATGCCAAAGAATGGATTCCTTATTGCAAGAAGCCATTTCGTGGTGCGGAGTCTGTTATCAAATATCTTGGCAAATACACTCACAGAATTGCCATAAACAACTACCGCATAAAGGATATGACGGATTTCACGGTTACGTTTACTGTGAAGGATTACAAAAACCATGGGCAGTGGAAGGAACTCACACTTTCCGGGGAGGAATTCATCAGGAGATTTCTGATGCATGTTCCTCCCAGGCGTTTTGTGCGGATCCGGCATTACGGTCTGCTTTCTTCCCGGAATAAAAACAGCAAGATTACACTATGCCGCAACCTGCTTGGCTGTAAGAAATACATTTCCAGGCTTAAGGATCTTGATGCGCCCGCTATTATCAAGCTGCTCTATAACAAGGATGTCTGCAAATGCCCATCCTGCGGAGGGAACATCATTCCTCTGCCATCTGGCAGGCATTACATAAGACCTGAGCCACATTTATTATGTTGAATACCAGCAGATGAATATTTTAAAAAAAGCTTCCTGTGGAGGCTTATTCGTGGTGCGCTGGAAATGATTTAAAAAAATCCCTCTCCATATGCACAGGTATCCAGCATACTGTTTTGCAAAGAGCGTCAAAATTGAAAGCCCATATACAGCGGCTGCCCGGACGCGTCTTTGTTCAACCAGGAAAGAATCGAAACTGATGCAAACGAAAGGGCAGTTATCGAAAGATCAAAGCTGCTTTTTCGTTTGTACCACCTTCGATTCTTTCCTTAACGATTTGTCTGGTATTGAAGAATTCCGACCTGAAATAAAGAAAGTAATTAAGGAAATACTTGCCAAACCAAAAATGCAAAAATCTGTTGAAAAGTAAGAAAAGACAGATAAAGATGAATAGTGATTTTTATATAGGGATATACACACTATTCATGGTCTGTATATCCCTATTTTTTACGATATGCAAAGGCAGGTGTTATCAATAAAAGATTATAGCGAACAATTTGAGCGGTACTATGAAAGCGAAGATGTTGTTTACTGCAAAGATCCTAAACAACAAAAATTATATTTAAAACATCATGCAAAATTAGCTGATGTGTTTTACAGTGATATGGATGACAGAGTTGTCTTTGTTTTTTGGAGAAACAAAACAAAAGAACTCTATAAAAAGTGGAAGAATCATGAACTAGAATATTTTTTAGAAAGGAATATATGAATTACCAGTTCAACTGGTGGTTTGACTTTAGCCCTATAAGGGCCTATTGCTGTTCCGCCTAAAGGCGGGGTGTTACGAACCCGTTTACTTGCAGCCGCTAAAAAGCGGCTCCTGGGTTATCTTCTTTCCGGGACTCTTCCGACTGCTCCTGGATATACTTCTTTATTGCCTCTTCCGTAATATTGCCTATCGTCGCAACATAATATCCTCTTGCCCAAAATGATTTATTATACTTACTTCCCAATTCTGGATGTTTGTCATATATCATCAGTGCGCTTTTCCCCTTGAGGTATCCCATAAACTGTGACACACTTAACTTTGGCGGGATGCTCACACATAAATGCACATGATCCGGGCACACCGCACCCTCTATAATTTCAACATTTTTATATTTACATAATTTTGAGATGACTTCCCTTACGTCTTCTCTTAATCGGCCATATAATAGCTTTTTCCTGTATTTTGGAATAAAACAATATAAACATATGTTCTGAATTGTAATATATGAATTTATATGGTAAAATTACTGAAAATGACTGGTTTATAATATCTTATATAACTACAAATTACTAAGAGGAAGATTATGACTAAGAACATAGATAATGAAATAAATAATATATATGATTTAATGGCTTTTTCATATAAAAAATTGTACGAGGATATTAATAAAAGTATTAATCTGTATACTTATTTATTGTTTAGATTTTTCAAAAATATCCATCGCCCTTGATACTAATTTTTAGAATTATTATTTATTCATTATTCATACTTATTTCTTTAAAAATATAATAATAGCCTTTGATACATGGGAAGAATTTGATAAAGCATTTAGGAAGTCATTTGGATTAGATGAAAATTAAATGATCCCTATATTTTTTGTCTTAAACAGGAGATTTGATAATGTCATTAATAAGATGCCCTGAGTGTCGTAAAGTAATATCAAATAAAGCAATATCATGCCCTATATGTGGATGTATATTGGTTAAACAAAGCATTTTAAAAACAACTGGCAAATACATATTAAATTTTATAAGCAAATTATTCTTTGTTGTTCTTATTCCATTAACAACTATTGTTTATAATAATGTCTCTAAAGATATGCGTTTATTAAATGATATTAATAATATTTTAATAGGAGAAAATCAACAATATGTAAAAGAATGTTTTGGTGATCCTATTTTTAAATCCTTTAACAAAAAATATAAAATAGAAGAAAATGTTATAAATAATAAATATGCAATCATTAGAACTTATTACAAAAATGAAAAATTAGTTGGATTTTTTATTACTGCCAAACAAGATAATCAAAAAATACGAATCCAAGAACAGTTTGAAGATTTGTGCCAAAATAAACCATTGGGTGAATTTTCCTTTACAGATATCGAAATAGCACCTAAATCTATTAATGCATACATTTCGCAAGGTATTTCTCATCAATTTTATTGTGAGGAATACTATTTTGGTTCTGATGGACATTATTATAATTTCTATTTTATGTATTTAGATTATGGTTTTAATAAATTAACAGGATCATCAAACAACTGTTATAAAAATGATAAAGAACTAAAAGAGACTAAAATATCTGAAGATACAAAGAGGTCTGGAGTAAATATTGATAGAAAAACTTCTTATCCTAATACTTACGGTATAGTTGATGATACAGATGGAATTTATGACATGATATCTTCCTATATTGAATATGATTTAGAAGCTTTTAGATAAATTTATAAAATTCTTTTATAGTACGAGTTAGATTTTTTATACTATTTGATATAATATATAATTCACCTTTTAATGGTTTTGTTACACTTATTAAATATAGTGACATAAATTTGCAAATCTTTACTTTTTATGGTACAATATAACAAAACATTCTAAGGAGGAGTCAATATGACTAAACTTAAAAGGACATTAACACTTTTGCTTGCATTTGTTATGGTTCTAACACTTTCACCAATACAAGCAAATGCAGCAAAGAAGGTGAAACTCAACAAAAACAAACTGTCTTTGTATGTCGGAAAGACATACACACTTAAGCTGAAAAATAATAAGAGTAAGGTTAAGTGGACAAGCTCAAAAAAGACAGTGGCAACTGTATCATCAAAAGGAAAAGTTAAAGCTAAGAAAAAAGGAAGCTGTAAGATTACAGCAAAGGTTGGGAAGAAGAAATATGTTTGTAATGTGAATGTCAAGAAGAAAACTACAACAACAAGACCTTCTACAACAAGTACTCCTACAGAAAATCCTCCTACAGCCATTACAGATAATACTTTTTCTGGAAAAATATTTGCTGGATATGCTTGGGTTTTACTTGAAGAATACATGACTAAAAAAGGATATTCTAATTACACGGTAACTACCATTTCATCTGCAACGTGTATTGATAGCAAATATAAGGACTGTATACAAATTGAAGGCATCTATAAAAACACTCATTACTTTTTTATCGCTGGTTTACAAAGTGGTCAACCAACAATTAATAAATATTCAACTTCTATGACCGTAAAAGGTGTGAATTCTTATTATATGACTGCCATCATGTTCATTGGAGAAGAAAATTATAATATGAATGGAGAATTTTCAAAAACAGGTATTGAATATGATTATTATGAATTAAAAGCAAATAAAGATCAATATAAAGCAGAGGGTAACTATCAAATATATTGATTATAAAAGAGAACAATTTTCTAAGTATTATATATTTTTATCTAAAAAGACACTTTAATAAGTGTCTTTTTAGATTGTATTACTCTTTTGTTAATGAACTACCCCGGGGCAAAGCCCTCAGGCACACGTAGCGACTACGGCACATACGTGCCTTGACGCTACATGGCACCTGCCTTTCGCCTCGCTTTGCGAGTTCGCGAAAGCGGGGTATCACTGAATTGCCGGCGCTTTGCGCCTAAAACATACCTGGCAGCCCCAGTTGCCCCCCTATATAATCCGCCCTGTATATTTTGTTATATGCATCGCCTTGGTTCTTTACATAGTTTGATATTACTTTCTCATTTCCATGTTCGCTTACAGTTGCAACGTAGAATCCATCCGATCAAAATTCCCCTCCCATAACTTCTTTTTTACATCCGGACATCTTGCAAATACTTTTTTTGCCGTTATGTTTTTTACTATTCTAACTATTTGGGTTGGACTGTATTTTGGCACTGACTGTACCAGAAAATGTACATGGTCCCTGTCTGTTCCTATTTCCAAAAAATTTATTTCATATCTCTTAGCAATTTCCTCACATGTTTCTTTAATAACTTTATCTACCTCTTCATCTATTACTACTCGCCTATACTTGGCAGGAAATACAAAATGATACATAATATTTGACACATTGTGCAATTTATGAATGCTTTCGCTCATCAGCACTTCTCCTTTCGCATCTCATTATATCATTTTGTCATGCATAAATAAAGTTTGTTATCGCCGCAGAGCGGCGGGGAATTATACCCGCCTTGGATTAAATAAACGCGCATCTAATACGTGGAGTTATATAGTTGCCAATGGGACAACTGCCCTGCAATTACCCCTCACTTCACTTATTCGCAGCGGTGAAGTGATTGTGCATATTCAAACTAATAGTTCTCCCTTCTATTGTTATAGCTGGACTGTAATGCCGGGGATGTTAAACACAGATGGAATTACTCTTATAGACGGGTACAAAACTGGTAACTTCGAAGGCTTTGGACAGGTCTATATCAACAATAAAATCGCTCAAATTATGACATGCAAAATTGGCGGGAATAATTACATCAACGATTGTAAACTGATATTGTATTACTGCGGTTAAAAAGGAAGGTGCTAAATAAAAGGATGTAACTTACGGGTGCAAGAAGGGAGGATAGCAATGAATAATGCAAGGAACCATCCATATAGGCGGAATTGAATGAGGTTTTTTTAACGAACAATATTTAGGCTATGTAGCAAAATCTACATAGCCTGTTTTAGATTTATTAACTTTTTTTGAAAACAATATAATTTTATATTCTTGTTATCCAATAATATATTAACAAAAAATCTGATATTGAGAATCGAACTCACAAGTGGCACCATCTGCCTATCAGAATAATTTTATTAAAATCATATATACAAAAACTTCTCCTTTCTTAATATTATTGTAGTTTTCCCATAAAGGTAATCAAAGCTAATGTTCTCCTTTTCACCTAAGTCCCCAAAAAATCGGAGCAACAGGATTTGAACCTGCGACCTCACGGCCCCCAGCCGTGCGCGCTACCAAACTACGCCATGCTCCGTATCTACTGTTCTATTGTAACTGATTTCATGAAAAAATTCAATTATTTTTTGCAAAAAATCCTCTCTCCATTTTTTTCGCAGTTATTATTAAGGGATTAAGGATTACTTCTCTAGGGGAATTGATTTTACCTGAAATAAATGTTAGAATAAATCATTATAGGCAAGCTTGTGTCTTCGTTGCGGCACAAGCATTGCATGATGCGAAATAAGGCAAAGGTGAACAACGTTCACCATGCAGAAATGAGGTAATACATGAAAAAAGAAACTTATACTATTCTTGAAAATTTCATGCTTTCATGCATGGATGACAGCGCACATGACAAAGAACATGTTTACCGGGTATTATACAATGCCCTGGAAATTGCAAAGGCAGAAACAGATGTCAATTTTGATATTCTCATTGGTTCCTGCCTGTTACATGACATAGGACGGAAGGAACAATTTGAAAACCCTGCCCTGTGCCATGCCATGGTGGGCGGTGAGAAAGCATACCGTTTTCTCGTCAAACATGGTTTTGAATCCGAATACGCTGAACAGGTAAAACATTGCATCCAGACACACCGGTTCCGACAAAGTAATCAGCCCCAGAGTTTAGAAGCAAAGATATTGTTTGATGCAGACAAACTGGATGTATCAGGGGCTATGGGCGTTGCCAGAAGCCTCATCTATAAAGGAATTGTATCAGAACCTCTCTATTCCATGCTTCCGGACGGTACTGTTTCCACAGGAGAAAATGACACTGTCCCCTCTTTCTTTCATGAGTATAAATATAAACTAGAGAATCTATATTCGCATTTCTATACAAAAAGGGGATCTGAACTGGCGAAAGAACGTCAGCAGATCGCTGTAGATTTTTATAACAGCCTCTATCAGGAAGCAAATTCTTCCTACAAAAATGGGAAAAATGAACTTAGTAAACATGTACAGGAATCTTGATATATAATTGAAAACACTACTAAAAAGGAGGTCATGCAGACTATGGATTATGGACTGATCGGAGAAAAATTAGGTCATAGCGCCTCAAAAGAAATACATGAAATGCTGGCAGATTATACCTATGAGCTACATCCACTGACAAGGGAGCAATTTACCCCTTTTATGGAACAAAAGAATTTCCGTGCCATCAATGTTACCATTCCCTACAAGCAGGAGGTCATTCCCTACCTCGCCTGTATCGATGACACTGCAAAAGAAATTGGCGCTGTCAATACCATTGTAAACCGCAAGGGGAAACTATACGGATATAATACAGATATGCCAGGATTCATTTATATGGTACGCAAAAACAAAATTGAGATGAAGGAGAAAAAGGTAGTCATCCTTGGTAATGGCGGCGCATCCCAGGCCGTCCAGGCAGGTGTAAAACATATGAAAGCATCCGAAATAGTTGTAGTAGGAAACCGAACCATCAAAAAAGGAGTTATCACATATGACGAATGTTTCGACAAACATAGTGATGCTGATATTATCGTAAATACAAGTCCGGTTGGAATGTTTCCCAATATTGATGCCTCTCCGGTTGACCTGAAACATTTTCCAAAGTGTCAGGCAGTGGTAGATATCATTGCCAATCCATTAACAACCAAACTGACAGCAAAGGCAAGAGAACTTGGCATGATTGGTATAACGGGATTGGAAATGCTGGTGGCTCAAGCAAAATATGCTGCGGAAATTTTTCTGGATGAGAAGATCCCGGAAAGTAAAATTGATGAGATTTATCAAAGGCTGGCAAGAAACTGACACTTTGAACTTTTTACAAACGTCATAAATTAAAGGATGATGCACATGGCAACAAATATAGTCTGCTCTGATACCTACATAAAAGCATTTTCACGATTAGATAAGAAAACACAGAAAAAGTCACTGGAAACCATTCGGCTCATGCAGCGCAGCCTTAGGAGTGACAGCCTAAAGATAGAAAAGCTCAATACAAAACTTGAATTTAAAAGTGCCAGAGTAACACAAGATTTTAGGGCAATATTTACTCAATCCGGAAATACTGTTCTTTTAGTATACATTGGTCATCATGATGATGCTTATTTGTGGGCACGTAACAGGTTACAGGGTTTTGATGCTTCCAATTCCAAACAGGTCTATGAATATTTTAATCATTCAAAAAAGGATACCTTTGACTCCTTAGAGGATGAAACTGTTGTTTTAGCCAGCAACAGCAAATCTGACAAATTACCTAAAAAAACAAACTTCAATCCAGAAACACCCTCTTCTGTTGATGCATCTGACAAGTCCCTATATAATTCCCCTGATTATGATATGTCTAAAATACTAATGCCACTGCATTCTAAGAGAAATTCATCCTGGGAGTTTTTAAAAAAAATATTGTTTGCTATATTCTTCTTTTGTCTTGGTGTTATTGCTGGCATTATTGTATGAATCATGTATATTTTCCTCCCCTGGCACATAAAGTAATATAGACATTTACAAAATGCGTACTTTATATTTGGGGAGGTTTTTTATGTGTAGCATTTCCGGTTTTTTCAATCCCGATGCTGCCTTTCTCGGACAGCAGGATCATTATATGCATATTTTGGATGAAATGAGACAGGTACTCCGGCACCGTGGTCCGGATGAGGACGACAGGATACTGACTGACCGCTGCGGACTGGCACACACACGCCTGTCCATCATTGACCTTACCAATGGACACCAGCCCATGACCAGGTTTCTGGATGGATATGCCTATCATATCGTCTACAATGGAGAAATCTATAACCTGGATCTGCTGCGAAGCCGGCTCCGTGAACATAATGTAGTCCCAGAGACTACTTCCGATACAGAAGTTCTTCTCCTATCCTTTCTTACTTTTGGCGCGGATTTCATTAAAGAAGTGGATGGCATCTTTGCCTTTGCCATCTATGATGAACGCCATGAAACACTTACCCTCTTTCGGGATTCCTTTGGGATCAAACCATTGTTTTATACGATCCATGATGGGACAATTATTTTCTCTTCAGAACCGAAAGGATGCTTTTGCTTTCCCGGCGTAGAGGCTATATTGGACAGAAGCGGATTGAATGAGATTCTCTCTCTCGGTCCGGCACACAGTCCCGGTTCCGGGGTTTTCAAAGGTTTTCATGAACTCCTGCCTGGCTTCTATATGACCTGCAGCCGATACGGCAGACATACAACGAACTATTTCCATCTGGAGAGCCGCCCTCACTTTGATTCCTATGAAGAGACAATAGAAAAAACATCCTTCTTCATACAGGATGCCATACAAAGGCAGATGGTATCCGATGTTCCCATCTGCACCTTCCTGTCTGGCGGTATAGACTCCAGTGTGGTCTCAGCAGTCTGTGCTGCTGCATTAAAGAAAAAAGGAGAACGTCTCACCACCTATTCTTTTGATTTTACGGAAAATGACAAATATTTCAAGGCAAATTCCTTCCAGCCGTCACAAGACCGTCCCTTTGTGGATAAAATGGTGGAATTTCTTGGCTCGGATCATCACTATCTTGAGTGCAGCAACACGACACAGGCAGATCTTCTCACCCGCTCTGTAGATGCCCATGACCTTCCCTGCATGGCAGACATTGATTCCTCTCTTCAATATTTCTGTGAGAAAGTCAGCCACACCCATAAAGTTGTCCTCACCGGGGAATGCGCAGATGAGGTATTTGGCGGATATCCCTGGTTTCACCGGGAAGAAATGCTCCGTTCTGGTACCTTTCCATGGACACCCTCACTGGAGCCAAGGAAAGCACTGCTCTCCCCCTCTCTTGTGGAAGAACTGCGCATGGAAGATTATGTGGCAGAAGTATATAACCGCTCTGTTAGTGAGATCAATGTCCTGCCTGGTGAAAATGAGATAGAGACGAACCGCCGCCGTGTAGGTTATTTGAACATCCGTTTCTTTATGCAGACACTTCTGAACCGGATGGACCGTACCAGCATGTATTCTGGCCTGGAAGCGCGGGTTCCCTTTGCCGACCGTACTCTGGTAGACTATGTTTTTAACATTCCATGGGAGATGAAAGCAAAGGATGGACTGGTGAAAAATATCCTCCGGCAGGCATCCAAAGGACTCCTCCCCGATGAAATCCTGTTCCGGCGCAAGAGTCCCTATCCAAAAACCTACAACCCATACTATGAAACACTACTTGCCGGGCGGTTGCGGGAAGTGCTGACCGATCACTCACCGCTCAGGGAACTCCTCAATATGAAAACACTAAACCAGTTTCTGGATAATCCAAAAGATTATGGTAAACCATGGTATGGACAGCTAATGGCAGGTCCCCAGATGATCGCCTACCTGCTGCAGATTGATTATTTCCTGAATAAATATAAAGTAAAAATTGAACTATGATTAGAGAATAAGCCAAATATCCATCTGAATACTGCCCCGGATCCAAGCTGAATCCGGGGCAGTTATTCTGCATATCATTCATAACTATGATAAACCGATTATCTTACTCTCTTTATGATCTCCTTCTGTGCATAGAAAATTCGTACTGGCTGTATTCCTGAAGCGTATCCAAAATACCTCTGTCATCTGCTTCTCCTATCTGTTTATCCCGTTCTCTCTTGAAATTTCTCTCGGCCTGGATATTTCCAGGTCCGGAAACACAACCGCCCTCACAGCACATTCCTTCAATGAAATCTTCTGGCAGCTTTCCGGCTTTCATGAGCATCAGGGCTTTCTTACACTCAGCCGCACCGTTACAACGGTGTACATTAACAGAGATTCCCTTCCCCTGCTCAAGCAATGCCTCCTGAACTGCGGTGGTAACACCTCCTGCATTGCCGTATCGCTTTCCGTACACACTTCCATTCTGCTCACCAATGGAAACTGGCTGCAACTGTACATCCTTTGCCTTGAACATCGCCTTCAGTTCCTCAAATGTCATGGCAAGATCCGCATTTTCACCCGGATATGCCTGATCCTGGCCAGCTTCGCTCTTCTTTGCAATACAAGGTCCGATAAAGATGCACACTGCCTCTGGATCCATCGCCCGTACCAGACGCGCCGTAGCTGCCATAGGTGACACTGTAGTAGAGATATTCTGTGCCAGGGTTGGAAAATGACGCCGAATCATATGTACAAATGCCGGACAGCAGGAAGTGGTCATCTTCTTCCCTTCATTATAAGCCTCCGCCCATTCCTTTGCCTCAGAGTCTGACACAAAATCGGCACCGATGGCTACATCTACCATATCCTTAAAGCCTAGTTTTTTTACACCGTCCCGGATGGACTCCATGGTTATATCTGAACCGAACTGTCCCTCCGCCGCCGGTGCCACCATAGCATAAACTGGTTTACCACTCTTTAAGTGGTCTATGATCTCTACAATACGGGAACTGTCTGAGATCGCACCAAATGGACAAGAATTGATACAGGCACCACAACGAATACACTTCTCTTCATTGATGCTGACTGTTCCATCTTCTTCACTCGCCTGAATAGCATCGACAGGACATGCACGGCGGCAAGGTCTCATAATATCCACAATTGCATTGTATGGACAGGCATCATAACACTGTCCGCACTCTTTACATTTATTCGGATCAATATACGCCTTCGTCCGTGTCATGGTGATGGCACCAAACTTACATGCCTGCATACACTTCTTACCCATACATTTCTGACAGTTGTCTGTTACCGAAAAGCGGGTAATGGGACAGTTCTCACATGCTGCCGGGAGAATGACTACTGTGTTAGTACAATTTTCACCACTGGCAGGATTAATATTTTTTGCCAGCATGATACGTTCACGGATGATCTCTCTCTCCTTGTAAACACAGCAGCGGTAACTGGGCTTACTTCCCGGAAGGATCTCATAAGGCAGCGTCGCCTCGATCTTCTCCAGATTTCCCTCAAAAGCAGCTTTTGCCACATGATACAGCACTTCACTTTTTACTTCCTCGACAGTATCGTTTTCGTTTAACATGTCTGACCTCCATTCTATACTTTAGTCAAATACTTTCTTTCATAATATCACATTATGCACCTGACTGTAAATACCAAATGATTCCTGCCGAAAAATATCAGTTTTCCCCGTCACTTTCCACTCCCCAGCTTGGATAAACCTAGTACAACGAAAATTAAGTTTTGGATAGTTTGACGCAGAATGTTTTTCTGAGAGTGCGGCTTCACAAACGCAGGCGTAGCGGTGGCTACGTCGAGGCTTGGGGAGTCGTGCTATCGGAAAAACAGGCAAGTCAAACTGCCAATTACTTAATATTCGTTGTACTAGTTGCTGATCACAGCATTCTGACGGCGGTATGCATCATTATCCTTTACCCTTAATTCCATATTGACCTGGGCTATTTTCTTCTTCAGTTCTTCCTCCTGTTTCTCATCACCAGACGCCTTCCCATATTGTGCCATAAGCCGTTCTTTTTCTCTCTGCAGCTTTTTAATTTCTGCATCTACCTGATCTGTGTTCGTAGTACAGACCTCTGATTTTGTGGGATTGCCGCCCTTTACTTTGGGACTTTCTCCTGCCATTCTCCCCGAATAACTTTGTTCACTAATTCCATTCATCTCCATTGACATATCCTGTTCCTCCTTTTCTTAAAAAACTACAACTTGTACAATTTCTATTTCGGAGGAATACGCCCACACATTCAGCCATTTGCTGTGAATGGCCATCTGGTTGTTGTGGAATGCATGTGGCTGTACATCGTTTCCACGAATCGATATCCGACCACACAGGAAAATATCTGGCTTCAGCTTTTTCGGCTCAGGACAATACTTAGGACAAACACGCCTTCTTCTGTCTGTATCTCCACCGCCCCCTGGTATTTCTCTGCCGTCGTCCGGATATTACCAAGTCCCGTGCCCCATCTGACCTCTTCCTTCCCGCCATAGCTATTTACCATCTGAATCATCAAAAATCCTCCCTGCCGTCTGCTGGTGATATGGATAAACCTCTCCCCTCTGTCACTCATCTGACTGCAGGCAGTGATGGCATTGTCCAACGCATTTGATAATATAATGCAAAGATCCATATCACTTATCTCACATATTTCAGGTACTTTCAAGGAGCATTCCGTCTCAATCCCTAGCGATTCCGCCATCCCGATTTTGTTCTCCAGCAGAATATCCAGTACCAGACGGCCGGTGGACACAGGAAAAGCCAGCTCATCCATCAGTTTCTTCATATCCCCCAGATATCTCTTTGCTGCCTCCCCATGGTCTGTACTGACAAGTTCTCTTTGCTGCAGCATCTCTTCCAGCACCATAATATGGTTCTGGATATCGTGGCGGAACGATCTTGTTTTCTCGTACCGCATCTTTGCCTCCTCCACATACTGGTGCTGAAAATGGCTCTCCTGCTTCAGCAGGCACATCTCTTTCTGCAGCCGAAACCCCTCCTTCAATTTATGATAGGCATACAGAATCCCTAACAGACTAACTGTCCCAAGAATCTGTAACAATAACAATGGGCGATGATCCGTAGCATTCACTGTCCTGCCTGATTCTATGATAACTGTACTTCCGGTCAACTCTGAACCAATATACTCACTCACCAGCAGGATCAGCAAAATGGGAAATAAGAATAAAAGAGTATATATTTTTTTCCCTTCCTCTTCCTGGCTGCACCATACTATCATGTTAAAACACAATAATATCAACGAAAATGAAAGAACAAAACTTATGCTCACATAAAAAAGGGATATCGCAAATGATGTGGAAAAAGAAACGATCGGAGCAAAGATCCCGCATAATGAATTTACGATTCCATTACATAAATGTATCACTACTATCGTAACAAAAGCATGAAAAAAAATAGAAATATTTCCCTGGCTGGCATCCGATTCCCCATAACGCCATGCCGCCATCCTACCAGCCAGAATTCCATCCAGCAAAAAAAGTATGATATACCCGGCAGTTATACCAATTCGACTTCCCGGAGAAAATATTGTCAGTGCCAAAACTGCCGTTCCGAAAAAGATATAGTGAAACCATGACACCTTTCTTCCAAGAAATCGGTTAAAATAATGAAATCCTGTCATGATCGTCAATAAATTCAGAAAATAAAGATTGATAAAATCCAACAAACGACCCATTTCATATTCTCCATTCTTTCATATACGCAAGAACTACTTGGGAAAACTCCCTGCAATGTGACCGCGATACCGGTATTTTGTCACCACCCGTCATATGGACAAAACCTTTTTGATAACTCTCCAGATACCACAGATTGATAAGATAACTTCTATGGCACCGATAAAACCGGGCATCCAGTTTTTCCACCAGATCATTCATCCTGCCATAATAATCCATGATCTCTCCTGAATCCAAATGCAGGTAAATCTTCCTGTCAATCACCTCACAATACCGGATCGCATCAAAAGAAACAATATAATCCTCATTGCCTCTCTGTATCAGTAATTTCCTCTCATCTGCCCTTTTCAGGACACTAAGCAGCCGTTCCATCGTATGCTCAAATTCCTTTTCCTTCAGTGGTTTCAGAAGATAATCGAATGCTCTCACTTCAAAAGAATCAAAAACCATTTCCTTCAATATTGTTATAAATATAATCTCGCCTCTGTATCCCTGGCTGCGCATCTTCCTGGCCGTCTCCATACCATCCATCTGCCCCATCTGGATATCCAAAAACAAAATATCCGGCTGTTCTCCTGACTGAATTAATTCTGCCCCACTGGAAAAAAGAGAAATCCTCTTCTCTATATTCTTTCTGAAAAAGAAATCGGAAACGAACTGATTGATATGGTTTAATATTACTTTTTCATCATCACATATGGCAATATGAATCATAGCATTACTCCTTTTCATGATTCAGTTTTCTACAATATCAAAATCCACTAGCCACATTAATTTCCACCTCGAATTTTTAGATTGTTGTTTCTATCTTTCCCTTTTAAAACACTATACAACTTATCTATTGTAAATTCAATCCCCAAGTGCATTTGACTTCCCAGCAAAAAACCATCCATCTTGACATATCCTGCCCAGGAATCAAGATGGATGGCTTTTATATATACTTAGCGTTGTACTAGAATTTCCCTCCTCCGCCGCCATGCGTCGCACCAGAAGACGACGTATGTGTGTCAGACCCGCCTGCGCTTTCCTCCTCCTTCGGTTTTTCCCTGCGGTCAATATGCCGATACAAGAACAAATCATTCTCCTTTGTCAGCTTCAGGCCGCCCCTTTTCACATATGTATCTGCCCCTGACTGGCTATGTACCGTCTTCAGTTTACTTTTCATAACTCCTGTCACGATCAGGGATATGACAAATGCGATACCCAGCGAGATCCCAAGGCATCCGCCAAACCAGAACGGCTCCTTCGGGAGATTACCCACATCATACGGTTCACCATTTCTCGCCTGGGTGATATAATCATCACACAACCCGGCAAAAGCCATAAATGCCGCCGCATACTCACCTCCACTGAGATCTTCTTTCAATTGCCCGGACATATACTCCCTTCCAGCATCAGTAACCGTTGTTATCCCATATCCTCTTGTTGAAATATGCCAATCCCTCTCTTCCATACTGACCAGAAAAAGGATACCATCTCTCCCTTCCCCGAATCCATATCCATTTTCATCATAGAAGTCATCGGCATATTCCATCGCGGATTTTCCTTCCAGGGAATTCTCTGTAACCACCACAATATCCATCTTCTGTCTTTCACTGATCTCATCCAGGCTGCCCAACAGAGCAGACTCCTCACTATCTGAGAGCAGATCCGCCTCATCAATCAATCTTGGTGCACCTTCTGCTGCAGACACGGTAAATACAGGAATTACAGATAAAATAAACGCAGATAATATGAGAAATACTCTTTTTTTCATAATCACAGCACACCTCCTTATAGCAGCCAGATCAGATAGGATATAGCGAAAAGAACTGCTCCTATCATCCCTGTCAGGCCAAACAGCCATCTCACATATGCGCCTTTATCCGTTGGCAGATCCCCTACCATTTTGCCATTCTGTCCATTCATGGCAAAAAGATAATTCTGTCCCTTCCATGTCGTCAGCAGCAGCCAGACCGGAAGAAAAGCATACCTCACTTCGCCATTCTTTAACCGGATACTGCCAGCCTCTTTTGTAACGGAATCATACCCTGTTACCGTTGCCTCAAACGCTTCCTCCGTACTCCTCCTGATCCGGCAGTTAGCACGTTCTGCACTTTCCCCGGCACCTACATCGTACTTATCTGCCATATACCCTGCCATATAGGCGGTCTGAAAATCCACTGCCTCTGAGAAATCAAATGGTTCCAGGGATTCCATCAGGTCATCTGGCATCTTCGAAGATCCATCAACAGGAACTTTTTCAAATTTCATGTTTCCGCTTCTGCTCACAGAAAAGAAACTGGTCTCTACATATTCATATGTACTGTCACTCCACATCCGTACTTTCGTTGCCCGGTACCGCATATCTGCATCTGTCCCGGCATCGAAAAGCCAGAATGGGACATATACACCTTTTACTTCATCAATGTGGTTCTGTTCCTTGAATATCTTAGGGAGCAGTCGTTTCCCATCGCAGTATTTTTTAAGGGCAGCTTTTGCCGCAGCTTTGTCCAGTTTGAAGGGGATCAGACAATCCGGTTTCAGTTCTCCTGAGAACTGCCCCATCATCACTACCGGATTTCCGCAATATGGGCAGGAGGAAACCGCTGTATTCTCATCACCTACAATCTCGCCGCCGCATGAATTACATACATAAGAATGAAGCCCGTCTGTCTCGTCCTCCTGCCACTCCTGTCCTGCTGCCGTATCCCATTTCATATCGTCTTCCCGGTCATTTTTCAATTCACTGTCATATCCTGCCAGCGTCTCCACATCAAATTCCGTGTCACAATACGGACACTTCATTTTTTGTATTGTGCTGTCAAAAGCAATGGCGCCGCCACAGCATGGACATTTGTATTCCTGTATTTCTGACATACACCTTCTCCTCTCGTTGAAACATTTCCAGTTTTTCTCTTCCTGCAACAGAGAGACATTGCAACATACAATGTCTCTCTGCCCTATCTTACTTCACCTTCCCCTGGCATTGCCTCCGATAAGCCAGAGATAGTTTGAAACAAATATTTATGAAATTTTTATACTTTTTAACACCTCATCAATATTTGACTTCAGTGAAGTATCACCATCATCTGCATATCCTAAGCTGACAGTCTGGCAGTTTCCATCGTCAAAGAAAACGATATAATTATGCATAACAAACTTTACATCCTTACTATTTGTTGCTTTGATCTGGGCATATATCGCAGTCTTTCCATCCAACGTTGCAGCATTGTCGAATTTCTCAAACGATACATCTTTATAAGATCCCAGATATGCCTGCTGATAGGTGTTCTGATCATAGTCTGATGCCTTGATTCCCTGTGCATCACCCTTTGCAGAAATAAGGATCGTTGCCGTAGAATCCTCATCCGTAGCCGTCTGAATTCCACTCTGATCCTTAAATTCGTTAAAATCACTGGGTACGCTGATCGTAACACCACTGATGGTACGGCTCTCCAACTCAACGCCACAGGCAGTCAGGCTGACAGCTGCAGCAAATACCATAAGTACGGAAAGAATGGGTGAAATTTTGTTTTTCATAAGAAAAATGCCTCCTTTTAATTCCCACACAGACAAAGCGGGAATGGACAGGCCTGACCACTCCATCTGAATGTGTTCACGGGTTAATGTTTAATATATTAGATTCTAACATATAAAAATAAAAGTAAAATACCTTTGGCGCGAAATGTCGTTTTGTGGAGCAAAATGCATTCCATTTCCATTAAAAAATTAAAAAAAGGCAGTTATAGTAGCTCAACGGCGCCAATTTGAACCCGCCGTTGAGCTAGACTATTACATAGTAAAAATCAGGGGGAATCTGTTTGCTGAAGTTTCCATGTTTATCCTGCGGATATTACTTTGAAAGTATAGAGCAAAGGAAAAGTCAATTCATATTCTTCCATTTTTCTATATCCCGGAGCGAAACCTGTTTGCCAGACCCCAAAACCCGCTGTACCCTGTCAAGAAGATCCTCATCCAAAAACGGTTTCAGAATATAATCACAGATTCCCAGTCTTGCACTTTCGATCACTGTTTTCTTGTCCTCCGCACCAGTAAGCATAATCACCGGAATATCTGACCGATCCTTCATATTGCGAATATCCCGCAATGTATCAAGTCCATCCTTGGGATTCATCCGTATATCCAGCAGGATCAGATCCGGTTTATATGACTGCAGGTATTTGATCGCCCTCATCCCGGAATTCACAGTGATAACCTCATAATATTTCTGCAGTACATCCGAGATCCGCGACAGTATGACTGCCGTATCATCCACCGCCAAAATAAGTTTTTTAGAATTTCCTTTTTCTATCTGAGCCATTTTCACATTACCTCCCCTTCCAGCCTGCTTAATAGCTGACGCAGCAATTCTTCTACATAATCATCCTCATACAATTTAAGCTGTTCCTGTATCTGCCGTAGGCTCTCTTCCACATCCTGTGGAAGACTGTGGAGCAGGATCGCCTCCACTATGCCGGCGCATTCCCTGGACCGGAAATTTTCCAGTTCCTCCAACGCCGCTGCCACCTGTTCTTTTAATTCCTTTGCCGACAAGGGAATATTCTTTTGGACATGAACATCCCCCTGCCTTCCTTTTTCCAGAAACTGCCCGATATTGGCCAAAAGCTTTTCATATGCTTCCAACAAAAACGGCTGCTGCTGGCTGATATACTCTGTGTCTCCCCTTTCAGCAGCATCCTCCTGCCTCTTTGCCATGGCAGAAACATCCATAGCCCCAATATTGGCTGAAGCACTCTTCAGTCCATGCACCTCGACCTGGTAGTGATGGATATCTGTCTTTGCCAGATCGCGCAAAAGACCCATTTTGCGTTTGCCATCGATATAGTAGAGCTCCAGCAAATCAGTAAATGCTGCCTCATCACCAGAAAAATAACGCATTACGGCGTCCATATCCACCCCCTCGATGGGAAAGGCGTCTGGATCAAGGGATATCGGGTCCTTTTCGCTATCCCTTACTATTCTCCGCTCCTCTGGGACCCAGTGTAGCAAAAGCTGATTGAGTTCCTTCCTGTCAAGAGGTTTCGCAATAAAATCCTGAAAACCACAATCTAAAAACCGTTCTCGCATTCCCTCCATAACATTGGCAGTGAGTGCAACGATAACAGGAGACGCCCCATTCTCACCACAGTCATTCCGTATAATGTCCACCGCCTCAATGCCATCCATCATAGGCATCATATGATCCATAAAGATAATATCATACCGGCCAGCCCGGACCAGCTCAATCGCCTCCGGACCACTGCCCGCCTCAGCCAGTTCAAAGCCATAACCTTTTAAAAAGCCTCTGGCAACCCTGCGGTTGACTGCGTTGTCATCCACGATCAATACCTTTACATCTGGTGCCGAAAATGTTTCCAGTCTCTCCCTCTCTGCCTGCGGTATATCCGGCACCTCTGAGATTGGGCGGTTGTCTACAATCTTCTGCGGAATCGTGATTGTAACCACTGTCCCGATGCCATATGTACTCTCCACATTGATGCTGCCACTCATCAGTTCCACCAGATGTTTCACAATGGCAAGCCCCAGGCCGGTTCCCTCCACACTCCGGTTACGTTTGGAATCCACCTGCCGGAAGTCCTCAAAAATCTTGCTAAGATCTTCTTCCCGGATACCACAGCCAGTATCCTCAACACAAAAGGTAATCCGTTCCTCCTCTTTATTCTCCCCCGGTTGTCCCGAGACACTTATGCGGACATACCCTTCCTTTGTAAATTTTATGGCATTGTTAAGTATATTAATTAATATCTGTTTGATCCGTCCCTCATCGCCATTGTACCCGCATGGTATCGTGCCATCACATTCGTATTTCAGAACCAGCCCCCGTTTAGAGGCAGCCATATCCATCATACTTACCACTTCACCCACTACGGTTTTAAGATGGTAATCGGTATAGATCAGTTCCATTTTCCCTGACTCAACTTTGGACAGATCCAGAATATCATTAATAATCGCCAGCAGATTCCCGGCAGCAGACTTTACATCCTTGGCATGGGAATAAATCTCTGTATCCCTGCTCTCTTCCATGATAATATCATTCAGACCGATAATGGCGTTCATCGGGGTACGGATCTCATGGGACATATTCGCCAGGAATTCACTTTTCGCTATGCTTGCTTTCTCTGCCTGCCGCCGCACCTGTTTGATCTCGTTAATATATGCTTTGATATCTGTCATATCCAGGATCAGGATAACGCATCCCTGCTTCCTGCCATTTTCATCTATAATCTGTTTACTGTGGCTCTCATAATGCCGCTCATTAATAGAAAAACTATAGGGTATATCTTCCTGAAGCATCTCTTCCCGGAAATCCTCCAGTACTCGGATATTCTCCCCCAATTTATGTGTCGGCAGGGTAGTGAAAATACCAGTAGCAGCTCTGTTGTAGCTGACCAGCCGGTTATGGTCATCTAACGAAATAACACCATCACCCAGATTCTCAAGAACTTTCTCTGCCGCCAGATGCCGGAAATCATAATTACGCCGGCTCCACACCACAATAACCACCATAGACATGGCGATCGCAAACGTCACTGGAGTCAGGTCAAATACTTTTGTTAATTTCAATACATATGCTGCCAAAACCAGAACAGGCAATGAAGAAATACCAAGAATGGTCCAGTACTGACGATTGACCTGCTGGTCAGAACGCAGACGGACCGCCCGCACAAGTGTCTGCATACACAGCGCATACGGGATCAGAATACGGCTAAAGAGAAAAACAACATACAATGGCCCATAGGTGATACTGATATAATGGTATCCATCTGCCGCAGCCAGCCACTGGACATCCTGGTAAAAAAGACCATTCCAGTTAAAAAAGACTACAGGCAGCACAAAGAAACTTATCGCACCAAGAACTCTTAAAAGTAACTTAGGGGGCGCCGCATAGCAATATATGTAGATAAACCAGCAATAACACAGGGGAACGAAAGCAGACCCCACATTCTCCACCGTCACCCCCGCCATGGCAGCTTCCACCGTTGGCGCAGTCAGTTCCAGTAAGTAACCCACATTTTGTACCATTGATCCGCACATGATAAAGATCAGCAGTTTCTGTTCCCTTGCCCCATCCCCATTGAGTAAAAGCACCAAAGCGATAAAGATCAATATCATTCCAACACACTCTAATGCTATAACATAATTCACCATCTTTTTACATCCGCCTATATTAGTCGTCTCTACAAAGTTTCTGGTTTTGTACTTATAATAGTATATTTTTTCTGTTATGTCAAGAAATCCCACTGCGCTATCACTGATTGTAAATATAATCCCCAAGTGCTATGATAATATAAAAAATGAGAATATATGGAGAACAGAAAAATGAACAGAGATCTGACCACGGGAAATATTCCCACCAGCTTACTAAAATTTGCGTTTCCGCTAATGATCGGAAATGTCCTTCAGCAATTTTACAATCTGGCTGACACCCTTATCGTCGGCAGGGTTCTTGGCACGGATGCGCTGGCAGCAGTCGGTTCCTCCTATACTCTTATGACATTCCTTACTTCTATTCTTATAGGGCTCTGTATGGGAAGCAGTGCTTATTTTTCCATACAATTCGGAAGAAAAAATTATGAAGCCATGAACAAAGGAATTTTTCTTTCCTTTATCCTGATCGGACTGCTGACCCTTATTCTGAATATCCTTGTCTTTATCCTAATTAACCAGATCATCAAGATCCTGCAGGTGCCTGCGGAAATACGGGAAATGATAAAAGAATATCTTCTATTCATCTTTATAGGGATAACCGCCACGTTCCTCTATAATTTTTTTGCAAATCTCCTGCGCGCTGTTGGAAATTCTGTGATACCACTTGTATTCCTTGGCATTTCCGTAGCACTGAATACAATATTAGATATACTCTTTGTGTGTACTTGCCAATGGGGAATTCGAGGGGCGGCGTCAGCTACTGTGATCTCCCAGTTCATTGCCGGGATCGGCATTATGGTATACTCTTATCTTCGATTCCCCATGCTCCGTGTAAAAAGAGAACACATGCATTGGGACAATAAGATCCTGAAAAACATTTTCAGCCTCTCCTTTTTGACCTGTCTCCAACAGTCTGTCATGAATCTGGGTATCCTCATAATCCAGGGACTGGTAAACAGCTTTGGCACAGTGATAATGGCCGCTTTTGCAGCATCGGTAAAAATTGACACCATTGCTTATATGCCAGTACAGGATTTTGGAAATGCTTTCTCAACATTTGTCGCCCAGAATTATGGTGCCGGAAAAAAGGAACGGATCCAGAAAGGGATTCGGATCTCATTTCAATTTATCTTTGTTTTCTGTGCGGTCATCAGCCTTCTGGTCTGTCTTTTTGCCAAACCGCTAATGGGTATCTTTGTAGAGGCAGGAAATCAGGAGGTGATCCAGGCAGGTGCCGGCTATCTCAGAGTGGAAGCCGCCTTTTATCTGGGAATCGGACTTCTTTTTATGCTCTATGGATATTACCGTGCGGTGCAGAAACCAGGGATGTCTGTGATCCTGACCATCTGTTCCCTGGGAACCAGAATAATACTTGCATATTTTCTTTCTGGGATACCATTTATTGGAGTTACTGGAATCTGGATCGCCATTCCGATCGGTTGGATCCTTGCTGACCTGGTGGGAGTGTGGTACTATTTTCTTTTATGCAAAAAACATTGACTGAAAACCGCAATTCTTGCTCCGCACAAGACAAGACAAAAAAAGAAAAACCTGAAAATAACGCAGACACGCAATCTTCAAGGTTTTATCCCAATAGTCCGTAGGGGAATCGAACCCCTGTTTCTGCCGTGAGAGGGCAGCGTCTTAGCCGCTTGACCAACGGACCATCAACAATTGCTATTATACTACAGTCTCTTATAAAAAGCAAGTGTTTTTTTCTTTTATTTTCAACAGTTTTACTTCTCCTCTCCCCCATCTGCCACATATGCTGTCTTTTCCCCTACAAACTGTACTTCCCTTTTTACCTGGTATACATACTCCAGCGGTTCTTTGGTATACTTACTGATCAACTCTGGCGGCTGGTCATCATCAAGCATACTGCAGATGATCTCGCGACTTCTTAGTGCCGCCCCTTGTTCGATTCCTTGTTCGATCCCCTGTTCAATCCCTTTTTGCTTCCCTATATTTTCCAGTTCTTCCGCTATGCTAAACATCGTTATTTCCTCCTCTCCCTCTCCCAGCCTCTTCAATACATTTTCCTTTATCTCTGAAAAACGTCTGTCACTGCTGAATTCTGCCATCATATCCAGATATTCTTCCGGGTGGCAGATCTTCCGGCCCGTGTCTTGTATGTACCTGCGGCTTTCTTCCACATCGCCCATACAGGCAAGATAGTCCACAATGTGGCGGAAATCTGACCTGTATTTCTCCCTTGTCCCCTTATCCTGCCCTGCCAGGTAGATGACCTTGACCGGGTGGTCCGCTATATATGGCGCCAGTTTCCCTCTCCATTCTTCCGGCAGTTCCAGCATCTCTGACAGCCTTTCAGGCCCTGTCCATGGCTCCTGCCCATAATACAGCACCATGCTGACCACGGGGACCAGCTTCTGGTTTTGTCCGATCCCTTCCTGTATATGCAGATCCCCCTTCCCTCGGTCCCTCTGCTGGATCCAGCGGATCTGCTCACTGTAATTTGAATACAAGTATCCCATATCCCTCACTGGCATAATATTGCTTACCCCACTTTGGTTCTCAATACAGAATATGGCAAATTCGGCCTGGTGACGAGATGCTTTCATCCTCGTATCCAGGTAATGGTGACGTATTACCCCATAATTATCTTTGTATGTCAGTTCTGTCGGCTGCTTCTCCAAATCTTCCGAATGTATCATCTGCTGCCCATCAAACAAGTTTACATTACCTATATCTGCAAACACATCGGGACAGTTCAGCAGATTTTTACCCGGTAAATCTTTCCCCATATGCTTTATCCCTCCCTACTGTCCTATGAATATTTGCTATTATTATATACTCTGTCATGTGAGAAATCAAGGGTCGTTTCACGCTGACTTTCTCTATATGAAAATTTAATCACACATTCGTAAAATGTAATTTTCTTTGCTACAATGCAGAAAGGTAATGCAAAGTTCAAAATAGTACTTAGCGGTTAATGATGTGCTTATCAAAGCACTCAACAACTAACCAAAAAATAAAATTATGGAGGGTTAGAACTATGGAAAACCATTATTTGAGCAGATGGACGGGACATATACAATGACTGGCAATTATCATTTACCTGCGCTTTACTTACCTGCCGAAAAAGAAAGGCATATGGGGGCAGAGACATGCAAGGTATTTGAAGCTAAACAACAAGGTTTTGTATATGAACCTTATTACAAGCGGCAGGCTGAATGAATATCTTGCAAATGTAGACGCACTGGCAGAGGATATGTTTTTTCGGCTGGTAGCGGAATATGCCGACAGGCGGAGCGTGACAGAACAGTTGAAATCCGAAAATCAATTCTTATGGATTCAAACTTAAGCAACGACAGTTTGTGAATTGAAAAATCCCATGTTTTTGTGTATAATAGGAAAAAAAACAAATTCAGAAATCGAAATTTTGAAGGAGGAATGAAGTACAGTTAGTGTTTTTTTAGGAGTAGCATTTCCGTGGATTTTAATTGGTTTATTTGTAGCTATCAGTTGTTCTCTTATGAGCAAAAAAGAGAAATCTTATGGTTTGTGGTTTTCCATTAGGAGAATTGAAAAAGGAAAAGTATATCATGACACCGCTTTCTGCAATTTCAGCAGTATTTTTTTGGATAATCACACTATAAAAAATATAAAAATCCTCATCTGTAAAGGAGATTACCATGTCAGTCAATATAGCAGAAACATTTGAATATAAGCCTGAATTGAAGAGTGATATTCTTTCCACACTTCATAAAGCAGATATTTCTATTTATGTGGGCGTTTTTCATTGGTTGCAAAATTATCACCTTCACCCAGCTCTTTGGCGGCTTTCGCTTGTCCGATTTCATCACTCCAAACTCTTATTTACCAGCTTTCTCAATACAAAACGAATTGAATTACTGTTCGCTTTTCAATAATTCCAGCCGCCGGCAAAACATTTCATAATATTGCGGCAGTCTGCCAAAGCATTCCTTCCTGATTTCACGGACCTGATTTAATCCCACCCTCTTCACAGCCTGCAGGGCGGCCTGTCTCTGTGTCATATGATCCCAAAACACTGTCTGGCAGTTTGCCCCTTCCAGTGAATCATAAGCACAGAATGCCTGGTTGAAATCCATCAGTTTATGAAGACATACCGGTTTATTATTGGAGTTCCTGACCAGTACACCCCAGTTTCCCCAATGACGGTCTGTATTTCCAGTCAAATAATCAATGATATTCATCATATAATAATTATGACGGTCAAGATGCAATATATATTGTCTTGTATCTCTGTCATGATTCTGCGAATAGATCTCGAATGCCTCCATGGAAACAATGGAATATTCCCTGGACGTTATATTATCAGAGACACTGACTTTCTCGCCATCAAAGTAATCTTCCTCATATAATACCTGGTCTACATCAAAACAACGGCAGATCTGGCTTGCCAGCAATTCCCGTTCCACTGCCTCCCTGCCGCCATCCTTTAATAAGCGAAATCCTCCTCCCTCCCGCCGCCAGGCTTTAGGAAAACAACCGTTTGTCGCAAGGTCCCTGGCAAGACATTCATTCTGCACTGTATACTGCCTTCCCTTCAATGCAATGTCGATGAATGTATTATCCAGATGGTTGTCATACAGATTAATATCTGCAAAGGAGATCTTCTCTCTGTAATATCTTACCCAGAATACATCAGTCAGGGATGCACACCGGTATGTCAGTGCGATCTTTGCCCTCTCCCTGTCTGTCACTGCCTGCATCATTCCGATACTATTCAGGATCTCCTTTGCATATTGCCGGTCCAGTGTCAGCACCCGCGTTGCGCACCAGTAATTGAAATTTGTTACATTATTGATCCGTAAATCAATATCATCGGATTCCTCCAGATACAGATTATATGGCATAAAAGAGCGATAATAAATCTTGCAGCTTCCCGCCTCATCCATCCTCGCCACCCTTCGGTCCATATGCATGATCTCATATATGGTCTTGGCCATCTCTTTCACCCCTGATTCAGAAAATCACTTTTCTATAGTTTACCATGTTTCATGGATTTGCACAAATATAAATTTTTCCACCTGTGCGGTTGCGATTCATGGCAAGTTTTTAGTAGCAAATGAATGTGTTGTGCTTGCACATAAACAAACATTTGCTACTAAAAACTGCCTGAATCAGGCAACCCACCCCTAAATGAGCAAAACAGAAGCGACTATTTTTGTCGCGGCTGGCAGCTTGCTGACAGGTTTTGCGAATTGTATGGGGCTGGGTTGCCATGAATCGCCATCCAACCGCACAGGTGGAAATTTTTTACCAGATTGTTTTCCCAGTTGTAAAGACAAGCATATCATGTTACACTTAACGTAATAGGAGGTATCTTTATGGATTCAGAATCAAAACAGCGCCGGGTCTATATCCGCAATGCTGTGATCTGCTTTGTATGCACTGCTGTATGCATCGGCATAGATATACGGAATTTCATAAAAGCAGGACATCTTTATTTCAACCTTGAAATCGGGATCTCCTGCCTTCTGTATGTTCTTCTCATCTTTATGGGTGTGCGTGCCATACGTAAACTCAAAAGTTGAAATCCAGCAGTGACATCTGGTCGCTCAGAGGCATATTCCCCAGCAACCCCATCTCCCGCATCTTATCCACAATGGTTCCGCTGACCTTACTGCGGTTTTTGAAGTTCTCGCAAGAAGTAAAGGGACCATCTTTTGCTGCCTCCACGACACCTTCTGCCGCCTTATCTCCCATTCCCTCAATGCTGTTCAGCGATGGCATCAGCTTTCCATCCATAATCTGAAAATGCTTTGCCTGTGCAGTAAAGATATCAATCGGGGTAAATTCATACCCTCTGGCGTACATTTCCTGCACGATCTTCATATCCCCGTACGCCGCCTGGTCTTTCGGGCTCAGCTCATTCATGCGCTTCTTGTAATCCTTCATCGTCTCCTCCAGCTTGTCCCTGCCCTGGCACATAATCTCATAATCAAAGGCTTTGGCACGGATTGAGAAAAATGCCGCATAATAGGCAAGAGGATAATATACCTTAAAATAGGCAATACGGAATGCCATCATGACATACGCCACCGCATGCGCTTTCGGAAACATGTATTTAATACGTTTACAGGATTCGATATACCATGGCTCCACCCCCGCAGCCGTCATTGCCTCCTCCATATCCGGCGTCAGTCCCTTCCCCTTACGCACACTCTCCATGATCTTAAATGCCAGGCCATTCTCTACCCCGGTGTGAATCAGATAGGTCATAATATCATCACGGGTACAGATGGCGGTGGACAAAGTACAGTCTCCCTGGGCGATAAAATACTGGGCATTATTCAGCCACACATCCGTACCGTGGGACAAGCCGGATATCCGCACCAGATCAGAGAAATTCTTCGGTTTTGTATCCCGCAGCATCTGCATAACAAATTCGGTACCGAACTCCGGCACCCCAAGGCTTCCCAGATCTGTTCCCATAAGTTCCTCCGGCGTTACGCCAAGGGAAGAAGTATCAGCAAAAAGAGCCAGCACGCCCGGATCATCCAAAGAAATATTCAGGGCATCAACGCCTGTTATGTCCTCCAGCATACGGATCATGGTCGGATCATCGTGTCCCAGTATATCCAGCTTCAGCAGGTTGTGGTCAATCTTATGGTAATCAAAGTGTGTGGTGATGATGGAAGTCTCCATATCATTCGCCGGCCGTTGAATGGGAGTAAAGGTATAGATCGTCCATCCCATGGGCAGCACAACGATTCCTCCTGGATGCTGCCCGGTGGTGCGCCGCACCCCGACACAGCCCTCTAAAAGCCGCTCGATCTCTTCGTTTCTTTTATGTATCTCCTGCTCATCAAAATATTTCCGCACATAACCGTATGCTGTCTTATCCGCCAGCGTGCCCACCGTCCCGGCACGGAATGTCTGTCCCGCACCAAAGATCACCTCAGTATAGTTATGTGCCTTACTCTGGTACTCACCAGAGAAATTCAGGTCAATATCCGGCTCTTTGTCCCCATAGAATCCAAGGAATGTCTCAAAGGGAATATCATGCCCATCCCTGACCAGAGGCTCCCCACACTCCGGGCAGTTCTTCGGCGGCATGTCAAACCCGGAACTTCCGGCAAAGGCGCGTACTTCCTCAGAATCAAAATCCACATAATGGCACTTCTCACAGTAATAATGCGCGGGAAGGGGATTTACCTCTGTGATGCCGGACATGGTAGCCACAAAAGAGGATCCCACCGATCCGCGGGAACCCACAAGATATCCGTCCTCATTGGATTTCCACACCAGCTTCTGGGCGATAATGTACATCACGGCAAACCCATTTTTTATAATAGAGTTTAACTCATGCTCCAGACGTTCCGAAACCTGGGAGGGCAGATTTTCCCCATACATGGAATGTGCTTTGCGGTAACAGATATCCCGAAGCTGCTGATCAGAATTCTCGATAACCGGAGGGCACTTATCCGGATACACAGGAGAAAATTTCTCGATCATATCGGCAATCCGGTTGGTGTTCGTCACCACAACCTCCATTGCCTTCTCTTCCCCAAGATAAGAAAACTCCTGTAACATCTCATCTGTGGTACGCAGATACAGCGGCGGCTGTTTCTCATCTTTCATACCCTGCCCCGCTTGAAGGATACTCCGGTAAATGGCATCTTCCGGGTCAAGGAAATGAACATCACAGGTGGCGCACACAGGCTTTCCATAACGCTCCCCCAATTGTACGATGCGGCGGTTCATATCCTTCACATCATCCCAGGCCGTTATATTTTCATACAGCCGTCTCTCTGACTCCAACATAAATTCATTATTTCCCGCCGGCTGGATCTCCAGATAGTCATAAAAACCCACCAGCTCCTCAATCCGGTCGTCATCTGCATCGTCTAACAAGGCCCGGTACAGCTCTCCTGCCTCACAGGCAGAGCCGACAATGATCCCCTCCCGCCACTTCATCAGCTCACTTTTCGGGATACGTGGCCTGCGGAAGAAATAATTCAGGTGCGACAGGGACACAAGACGGTACAGATTCACCCGCCCCACCTCATTCTGCGCCAGGAGGATGGCATGATAGTATGGTTTCTTCTTAATGATCTCTGGTGCACAGTGCGTTCTCTCATACAGGGCATCCAGATCTGTAATCCCCTCCTTTGCCAGAAGAGTAATCATCTTCTCAAAGATCTCTGCTGTCGCCTCAGCATCCTCCACAGCCCGGTGATGGTTCACCAGAGAGATCTTCAGTGCCTTCGCCACACTGTCCAGAGTATACCGTGCCATATGGGGAAACAGCACCCGCGCCACACCAACCGTATCTACCACGGTAAATTCGGTATCCAGCCCCTGCTCTGCCCCTTTCTTACAGATAAAACCATAATCAAACTCTGCATTATGCGCCACAAGGACACAGCCCTCACAGAAGGCAAGAAACTCTGGCAGCACAGTGGTGATCTCTGGTGCATCCTGCACCATATTATCCGTAATGCTGGTCACTTCCGTGATTCTGGGCGGGATGGGCAGTTTAGGATTGACAAAAGTGCTAAAACGGTCTGATATTTTCCCATTCACCACCTTCACGGCGCCAATCTCGATAATACGGTTTCTGGTGGGAGAAAATCCTGTTGTCTCCAGATCAAAGACCACAAAGGAATCCTGTAGGGACTGCCCCTTTGCATTCTTCACGGCATCGTCCAGATCATCCACCAGATATGCCTCACAGCCGTAGATCACTTTGAAATCATCACGTTCAATGGCATGCTCCGCATCCGGGAAGGACTGCACCACGCCATGGTCTGTAATGGCGATGGCAGGATGCCCCCACTGCTGTGCCCTCTTCACCATCTTCTTTGTGTCCGTCATGGCATCCATATCGCTCATCTGGGTATGGGCGTGAAGCTCCACGCGTTTCACTGGTGCCTGGTCTGCGCGTCCCACCTGGAAATCTTTGATCTCTTTCATTCCCATGATATTCCCGATGCGGATCTCCTTATCATAAGTATCAAAAGAAGCCACCCCTTTCAGGCGGATAAAGTTTCCCTTTTTGACAAATTCAAAGAAAGACAGTTCTTCCACCAGTTCTTTCTTGATGAACACCTTTACAAGGATAGTATCGGTAAAATCTGTTATGGCAAAGGTTACGATCAGCTTCTCCCCTTTGATCTCCCTCTGGTCCACAGAACGTATCATCCCCTCTATGACAACCTCACCGATCTCATCCACGATCTCTTTGATAGGGATTACCTCTCCCTCTACATTTTTGCCATAAAAAACAGAAGGGTCCTTCGCCGGCTTACGGTAGTTGCTTCTCCTCGGCACAAAAGGCTTCTGGGGCGGCACATTCACTGGAGCACCTCCTGCCGCTGTGGGGGCAGCATTCCCACTCTCTTTCTTTCCTTCCGCAGCCTCTCCGCCCTCTTCCTTCGGTTTCACCATACGGTAAACTTCCGGTTCATATGCCTTTCTCTGCTTCTTCTCCCGGTAATCAAAATGGATATCCACATCCAGGTCAAAACGCCGTTTGATCCTGGTGGCGAAAAAATCCTTTATCTCGTTGCTGCGCTTACGGCAGAGAAAATCATCATCGCAGGTCAGGGTCAGCGCATTTTCCCCCACTGAAAATGGTTCCGCACAGAACTTCATATAATCAATGGCATTCATCTCCCTAAGTTCTTCCCGCAGGGTATCCCCATAGGATTCCATAAGCCTGTCCAGGCTATATTCCCCGGCAAAGGGATAACAGATCTCCAGTTTCGGGCGGAAGCCAAGACGGTAAAATACCTGCTTATAAAGCCTCTTCTCCATATTTTTCACAGGGCGGTAAGGAATAAGCTGGTCGCCTCTCACATAGATAAACGCCAGCATCTTCGTTTTGGAGGCACTGATCTTCTCGACCTGTGCCCCCGCAAAAAAATCATATAATTTATCATCCACGGACAGATCCGGAAATGCCTCAAAAAAATGAACCAATTACTTCATCTCCCCATTTATTATGCTTCAACCATTATGCCAATTCACCAGTTCCTGCCGCAGTGTCTCAAGAAGTTCTGCCTCTGGCACCTTTTTCACAATCTCACCCTTCTTGATCAGCAATCCCTCTCCGATGCCTCCGGCAATGCCAATATCTGCCTCTCTCGCCTCCCCCGGACCATTCACAGCACAACCCATCACAGCCACCTTGATATCCAGATCAAATTCCTTCACCATCTCTTCCACCTGGGTGGCAAGTCCGATAAGGTCGATCTGGGTCCGCCCACAGGTTGGGCAGGATACAACACTGATGCCGCCCTTCTTTAGTCCCAGTGTCTTTAATATCATCTTCCCGGCATAGATCTCCTGAACCGGATCTCCCGTGAGAGATACGCGGATCGTATCACCAATGCCCTGATATAGAATATTTCCAAGACCGATCGCTGATTTCACACTGCCGGAATAAACCGTACCAGATTCTGTAATGCCTACATGCAAAGGATAATCTGTCTTCTCTGCGATCAATTCATGGGCACGGATACACATAAGGACATCGGAGGATTTAATGCTGATCACTAATTTGTCATACCCCATATCCTCAATCAGCGCTGTTTTATCCAACGCACTCTCCACCAGCCCTTCAGCGGTAACACCGCCATATTTTTCTATCAGTTCCTTTTCCAAGGAACCGCTGTTCACCCCCACACGGATGGGAACCTGATGTTCCTTACAACAGTCTGCCACTGCCTGAATCCGTTCCCTGCTTCCAATATTCCCCGGATTGATGCGTATCTTATCTGCACCGTTCTCCACTGCAGCGATGGCAAGACGGTGGTCAAAATGAATGTCCGCCACAAGAGGAATATGAATCTGTCTTTTGACTTCTTTCAGCGCCTGCGCCGCCTCCATGGTTGGCACTGCACAGCGGATGATCTCACATCCCGCTCTTTCCAGAGAAAGAATCTGATTCACTGTATCCTCTACATTCTCAGTCTTTGTATTTGTCATAGACTGGATAGCAATAGGATTTTCCCCACCGATCATAACATCGCCAATCCTGATCTCTTTCGTCTTTTTCCGCATAATGGCTCTCTCTTTCCATATCTTTACTAAAACAAGTTCATAACATCATTTACCATAATAAACACCATCAATGCCATAAGAAGCATAAAACCGGCAGCATTCGTATAGCTCTCAAATTTCTGTGGCAGTGGTTTCTTCCGAATCCACTCTGCAATGAGAAATATAAGCCGTCCCCCATCCAGCGCCGGAATCGGAATCAGGTTCATAACACCCAGATTTGCTGTCAGCATGATACTCAGATTGATCAATGTAAGTATCACATTCTGGACGCCTTTTCCAGTCTCTTTTCCAGCCTCCATACTGTTATCCACCGATTCACCAACGATCTTTACAATACCTACAGGACCGGATACATCCTTCCGGCTCACATGTCCAGTGACCATCTGCCCCAGGGACTTGATCACTGTAGACATCCAGTATTTCACCTCATAGGCAGCATATCCAATGGTCTTCCACACTCCCACTTTCTGCCTTGTTCCATATCCAAATGCCAGACGGTAGGCCTGCGTGCCATCTTCCCTCTGTACTAAGACAGGAGTTATGGTCTTTGAATACTCCTCGCCATTCCGGTCAAAAGTCATCTCGACAGGGCTGCCATCCAGGGGATGGATCGCCATATAAAATCCCAATTCACCGCTGACAACAATCTTTTCCCCATTGATCTCCTTTACAATATCTCCCTCCTGTACACCGGCCGCAATAAGAGGTGAATTTTCTTCCATGGTAACAATACTTGCAGGATTGTAACCAACTGTCCCAATGAGAATAAGGGCAAGAAGAAAAGCGAGGATAAAATTGAAAAATGGTCCCGCAAAGATAATTGCCATTCTGGCATAGACTGATTTTTGGCTGAAAGAATTTTCATTCTCATTCTCTTCTTCTTCCCCCAGCATCATACAGGATCCGCCAAAGGGAAGTATCTTCCAGGAATAAATTGTATTGGCTGCATATTCCTTATGTTCCTCAAAATAAGCGTTACTCTTAAAGAACAATATTTTTCTTCCTGCCTCTGATTTTGCCAGAGAGATAAGGCGCGGTCCCATTCCCAATGAAAATTCAATGACAGCAACTTTATTGTACTTCGCCACGATAAAATGGCCAAATTCATGGAATATAACAATAAAGCTAAATACCAATAATGCAAGTAAAATATTTCCTATACTCATATTCTTCCTCCATCTGCATGAAAATCCCGTTCCAGTTTTTCATAAGTTTCCTGTTCCACGGCCAGGATCGTTTCCAGATCCGGACCATCTATCTTTGTATGGTGATTCATTGCGTATTCTATCATATCATAAATTTGTAAAAATCCTATGTCCTTCTTCAAAAATTTTGCCACAGCATATTCATTTGCTGCATTCATTACAGTGAGCATACTGCCACCTGCCTGGCATGCCTCCACCGCCAGTGGAATTCCCCGCAGTGTCTCTGTATCTGGTTTTTCAAAGTGGATCTCAGCAATCTTCTCGAAATCCAGTCTCTCACCATCCAGCATATTTCTGTCCGGGTAATACAAAGTGTATTGGATTGGCAGGCGCATATCCGGCGTTCCCATCTGAGCCATGACGGCACCATCCCGGAACCCCACCATAGAATGGATAATGCTCTGTGGCTGGACAAGAACATGGATCTGATCCAGCTCCACATCAAACAGCCACTTCGCCTCTATCATTTCCAGCCCTTTATTGATCATGGTAGCAGAGTCAACCGTGATCTTCGGTCCCATAAACCAGTTGGGGTGGGCAAGTGCCTGTTCCACCGTAACACTTTTTAGTTCCTCTCTGGAACAATGCCGGAAAGGCCCGCCAGAGGCAGTCAGGTATATTGTCTCGATCTGTCTCTTCTTCTCACCATTCAGGCATTGAAATATCGCAGAATGTTCACTGTCAATGGGAAGTATCTCTACATCATATTCCTTTGCCATCGGCATAATGATATGTCCTGCTGTCACAAGAGTTTCTTTATTGGCAAGGGCAATGTCTTTCCCCGCCCGTATGGCTTCCATCACAGGGCGCAGGCCAATCATCCCCACCATGGCAGCCACCACTACCTCCGTCTGCGGCAAAGTACTTACCTGAATGAATCCGTCCATTCCACTGAGGATGTGGCAGCCTGAAGGGGAAATGGCGTTCCTCAATTCTTCCGCTTTTTTTTCATTTTTCATAACAGCATAGGAGGGCATAAATTCCCGGATCAGTTCTGCCATTTTCTGTACATTTTCACTTGCAGTCAACGCCACAACTTGAAAATCCCCCTGATTGCGTCGCACTACATCCAGTGTCTGTGTTCCGATGGAGCCAGTAGCTCCAAGAATCGTGATCTTTTTCATCTTTACCTCCAATTTTATATATATGAAGCCATAACCAGAAGATAATACACAAAAGGTGCCACGAAGATTACGCTGTCAAACCGGTCCAGCACTCCGCCATGACCGGGAATCAGATCTCCATAGTCCTTGATCTCAAAATTTCTCTTAATGGCAGAAGCTGCCAGATCTCCAAATTGTGATATCACAGCACTAATGGCCACAACCAGAGGAAAGACAAGTTTTGGGGTGATAAGAAACATATCCCGATATGGGAAAAAACAGGCATATCCAAAACCAATCAGTGCCGCCCCCACAACGCCGCCGACACAGCCTTCCACCGTCTTTTTCGGGCTGAGTTCTGAAAAATGATGCTTTCCCATCAGCATCCCCACCACATAGGCACAGGTATCTGATCCCCAGGAACCGATGATAATCAGCCACACCAGCCATTCTCCCCCTGGCAGGCATCTCGTCTGATAGATAAAGGACAATAATAACGCCACATAGACGGAAACAAAAAAGCATTTCGCCACCATGTCGATCCTGTCCTTTGGGTAACGAACCACATACACCACTAAGAGAATTACCAGTTCCAGTACCAGAAGCCCTTGTGTCCACCATTCCTTACCCAGATATAGAATTGTATAATATACCGCTGTTTCCAGATAAACAATCAGTGTCATCGGGTTCCTGTCCAGACGGAATACCCTGAGCAGCTCATATATACCTATCTGAGACAAGATGAGCAGCACCGCTGCCAACCAAATATCACCAAAAAACAAGAGAACAATTGCTGCTATTACCAGCACAATTCCACTCAGTAAACGTGTGATAAACATAAAACTTCCATTCCTTTCAACTATACCCCACCAAAACGCCGGTCTCTTCCATTATAATAATCGATTGCCTTCTGCAATTCTTTCTTATCAAAATCAGGCCACAGTACATCAGTAAAATAAAATTCTGAATAGGCAAGCTGCCACAACATAAAATTAGACAGTCTCTCTTCCCCACTTGTACGGATCATCAGATCCGGATCCGGAATCCCCTTTGTATCCAGATAGGATGCAAAGATATCTTCTGTGATCTCCGTTTCTTTCATTTTCCCCTCTTTTACATCCCGGCAGATATTCCTCACGCTTCGGAGCATCTCATCCCGGCTGCCATAATTCAACGCCACCTGAAAGTGCAGTCCTGTATTATCCTTCGTCGCCTCTTCCAACTCCCGGATACTCTCTTTCATGTCTTCTTCCAGCGGCGTTGTGTCTCCGATCACCCGGACGCACATATTATTCTTTGTACTTCGTTTAATACAATCTTTCAGGTACTGACGGAGAAGTTTCATCAGAGCATCCACTTCATCCTGTGGTCTTTTCCAGTTCTCCGTTGAAAATGCATAAACAGTGAGATAATTGATACCAAGATTATAGGCATCCTCGCAGATCTGCTCTACTGTTCTCGCCCCCGCAGCGTGCCCCGCCTTTCTTGGAAGAAAGCGTTTCTTCGCCCATCTCCCATTCCCATCCAGGATGACCGCTACATGATTTGGCGCTCTTAGTTCAGAACGTTCCATTCATTCCGTCCCCTTCCTCAAAACCCAAAGGAAGGACAGTCTGCCCTTAGGAATGACAACGTTCCCCAAGGATCTTCTGTCCTTACATTTGCATACTCACTTCACTCTTTATACCGTCATGACTTCATCGGATTTGCTTTCGATCATCTTATCAATCTGAGCTGTATATTTATCCGTCAGCTTCTGAATCTTATCTTCCATCTGTTTCTGCTCATCTTCAGAAATCTCATTTGCTTTGGATTCTTTCTTTACTGTATCATTGGCATCACGGCGTATATTACGGACAGCCACCTTGGCCGCCTCTCCCTTTTTCTTGACATCCTTAACAAGTTCTTTACGTCTGTCCTCTGTCAGTTCAGGAAATACAAGACGGATCACTTTGCCATCATTGGCCGGGGTCAATCCGATATCCGATGCCATAATCGCTTTCTCGATATCCTTGATCAGGCTGCTCTCCCATGGCTGGATCTGGATCATCCGTGCCTCTGGAACAGAAATATTTGCCACACTCTGCAATGGTGACGGTGTTCCATAATAGTCTACCTGTATCCGGTCCAGAATACGCGGATTGGCACGCCCCGCGCGGATTGCCGTATATTCCGACTCCAGGCTGGAAATTGATTTCTCCATCTTCTCTTCATATATACTTATATCCATGTTATCCTCCATTCGCACATCAGTCAACTGTAATAATAGTACCTGTACTCGTTCCATTTACAGCATTGATGATACTATTTTCTTCATTCAGGCCAAAGACACACATCGGCATCTTGTTTTCCATACACAGCACAGCAGCAGCAAGGTCCACAACACCAAGTTTGTTATCAACAATATCTGCCATCGCCATGGTTTCGTATTTCTTCGCAACCGGATTCACCGCCGGATCGGAATCATATACACCATCAATGGATTTGCCCGCCAGAATAATATCTGCCTCTATCTCAATGGCACGGAGAGCCGTTGCTGTATCGGTAGAAAAATAGGGATGTCCTGTACCACCCGCAAAAAAGACTACCATTCCTTTACCAAGATACTTATTTACCCTGTCCTTTGAAAATAGTTTCGTAAAAGAACCACATTCAAAAGGTGTCAGAACCTGTGTCATCAGCCCCACAGAGCGGCAGATCTCTGACATATAAATGCAGTTCATAACCGTCGCCATCATCCCGATCTGGTCTGCCTTTGTCCGGTCAATGTTTTCGCTGGTGCGCCCCCGCCAAAAATTACCGCCGCCAATAACAACTGCCACCTGGACACCGCCATCTGCCAGTCTCTTAATCTGCTCCGCTACGGGAATACAGGTTGACTCATCAAAGCCAGTTCCCTTCTCTCCTGCCAGTGCCTCTCCGCTCAGTTTCAAAAGTACTCTTTTATACTGTGCCATTTTTCAGTTATCCTCCCTAAATATGCCACATGGGCAATGCAAACGATTACTGTTCAAAAAGCTTATCAATATCTACATCAGCATAAGCAAGAGAATAACTTCCCTCGATTACTGCACCACTATTGATCTGAATGGATTTTGCCCTGACATTTCCTTTGACAACTGCAGTGGAATCAATGATCACCGGACCATTTACATCAATATCGCCTTTCACTGCACCGGCAACGACTACAGAAGTACAACTGATGCTTCCGAGTACCACTGTTCCCACATCGATCTTAACAATACCACGGCTGTTGATATCACCAACAAGACGGGGAGTATTGACATATATCTCTTTTGCGATGGTATTTCCGGCAACACGGCCTTCGATCGTCAGCTTGCCCTCACACTCTACATCACCTTCAATGGTACCTTTTACCAACAGGGATGTATCTGATTTAATACTACCACTGATAATTGTTCCCTGGGTAATAACAGTGATTTCCTCAGATGTCGGTTTCTCTTCCTCTGTCATCACCTCTTCTGCAATGTCTTCAGTCTGGTCTTCCACATTCATTTCATTAAACAAATCTTCATTCATGGTTATATCCTCCTTAGATTCTTCTTGTTCCATTATAGGTTCTTCATATCCATACATTTCTGATGCTGTCTCTTCTGTATCATCTTCAATAGTCCCATTATCTTCCGTATCAATCTGGCCTGCCAGAATATCATCCAGACCCGGTTCTCTCATTTCAACATCTCCGGCTCCCGGCAGATCATCCATCCCCATGGCAACAGAACCTGTATCTTCCTGTATGGTATCCGAAGACCCATCCTGCAGTTCCGCATCATACATCGCTGTCAGGTCAGCCAGTTCATCCGTATTAAACTGAGGCTCTGCGGATTCTGAAAATGTTTCCGTTTTAGGTTCTTCCAGAACAATGTCCTCAATTGCAGCCCTATCCACAGATTCTTCTTCATTGCTTCCATCAAGGTCATCTTCAAGAGCCTCTGACAATTCAGAAACAGACTGGGCAATGTCTTCCTTTAAATCTTTAAAAAAACTCATATTCCTTCCTCCTAATTTATTTGACTATGCCTGACCGGAACAATACTCTGGTCTATAGGCAGCAGCTCATATTTTTTTTGTTTCATCTTCCTTATCAATGATGGAAGTGATTTCACCGTCATTGGGCGGTTCGCTGCATCATACAACATCACCACCGCTGTATCATACCCTGACACATCTGACATTATACCATTGATCATGTCTTTCTTTGACACTTTCGGATTCATTGCCTCCGGGCTTATCACATTCCAGTCAATATAAGAAACATCTTTCTTTTCCAGAACATGGACCAGGCTGCCAAGAGATGCCTTCATCGTCTCAGTACTGCTGCCCCCCGGAAAACGATACCACTGCGGATATTTGCCGGTAACATCATAGAGCAGTTGATACAGTTTATTAAAATCCGTTGAAAATGCCTTCTCCGACTTGTAAATGTTGTTATAAATATGTGAATAAGAGTGCATTCCCAATGTATGTCCCTCATTCACAATCCTCCGATATAACTTTTTGGAATAAGAATCTTCTTTACCTGTCACAAAAAAGGTAGCTTTAACCTTCTCTTTCTTCAATATATCTAAAATCTCTGCTGTCTGGGTCCCCGGACCATCATCAAATGTCAGATACACCTTTTTTGTTGTTTTATCTACACTTTCTGGTGCAATGGCAGCCTCTGAAGCCGTCACGGATGCATGTGTGGCGGCACCTTTCACACTTGCCTGTACAACATCCGGGTCACTGTCCATCTCATCCGGTTCTGCAGCCGTTCCAGCAACAATGTCGTTAATCTGCCGTTGTAATGATGATACCTTTCCCATAAGAAAAATTGATAAAACCGTTGGCAGAAAAAGTAGTATAATACATAGGGTAATAATCGTTCTCTTAATCCTCTTCACTCGTCTTTTACGGTATTCCATTCTTTCTTTTTCCGTCTTATCACCCGTCAATTCATGCCCTCCCTTGCTTTTGTGCTTGTCTGCTATTTTACACCTGTGTGGTTGCGATTCACCTGTAAAAGTGGAATATTTGCACACATATACATTTGGATTATAGCACAAAAAATCTACTGGTGCAAGCAGGAAAAAAGTGCCGTTACAACGGCAGCATCACCTCCGTGACAAATACCCCCTCCTCATCCTGGCGTTCCAGATAACCCTGATATTTATCTACTACTTTATCAATCCTCATAAGGCCGAAACCATGATATTTCCCATCTTTTGTTGATTCATAAACCCTCCCTGCCCGTTTTCTCCTGCCCTCAGCAGAATTCATAATGTAAATATAGAGCTGTCCCTTCAGCACATCCATATAGATCCGTATAAATCTTTCCTTTTCATCGCATATCCCATCACATGCCTCCATGGCATTATCCATCAGGTTCCCGATGACAAGACTGAGGTCCACTTCAGAAAGAGACAGATTCAGTTCTTTTGGCACGATTGCTTTCGCCTCTACATGAATCCCCCTCACCTTTGCCAGCGAGATCTTACTGTTCAGAATGGCATCGATCATGACATTCCCTGTCTTTATCACCGTATCCACAGTGGTAAGATCCCTGTCAAGTTCTCCTAGAAAATGAGACAGTTCTTCCAGTCTCCCCATGGCAAGATAAGCTTTCATAGTCTGTATATGATCATGGTAATCATGCCGCCAGCCCCTGGTCTGGCGGTACATATTCTGTACCTCTTCGCAGTGTTTCTGCAGCAGGTCACTCTGATAGAGCAGGGTTCTCCGGTCCATCCACCGGATCATCCAGCGGCTCAGGAGAAAAGCCAGCAAAAGAACCATAAAAACACCAGCCAGCAGGATCAATAGGATCAAATTCAGTTTCATGTTATCAGTCTCCTGTTTAAAATAATTCTAAAAACTTCCTGGACCTGGCTACCCCCTCCGAAAATGCCGGATAAAAGCCTGATTCACTTCCCCACGCAGTCTCCGGCTCACGGGGATACGGCTGCCACTGTCGAATAAAATTTCAGTCTTTCCGATCTGATGCACATTAGCAAGTCCACAAAGGTAAGAACGGTGACATCGTACAAATCCCCATGAACCTACCCTGCCCTCCAACTCTGATATACTCTCGGACACTTCCAGAAGTCCTGCATCCATGCCATCTTTATCCTTCCCCTTTACCTCTATGATACAGCCATGCCCGCGCGCTTCTATATAGTTGATCTGCTCTGCCTCCAGCCTGCATATCTCATCCCCGGCATGGACAAGGACACAGTGGCGGTGCTCCCTGCGCTGTGCGATCTTATCCATACATATCCCGACCTTTTCCTCACTGATAGGCTTAAGTAAATAGTGCATTGCCTCCACCTCATAGCCCTCCTGAATATAATCAGTAATACCAGTCGTAAAGATAATGTGGATCTTCTCATCTTTCCTGCGAACCAGTTTTGCCATCTCCATGCCATTCATCTGCCTCATCTGAATATCTACAAAAAGAGCATCAAAATCCTGCTCTGTCTCCCACTCAAACAAGAAATTCTCTGCACTGGAATAATGAAGTACTTCAACTGAATTCTTTCGCTTTACACTCCATCTCTGCAGATACTCCTCCAGCAGCTCAGCGTGAACAGGATCATCTTCAATCACAGCTATTTTCATAATGTTTCTCACCTATCATTTCAAGCTTATACTCTTCCCAAACCCAGGGGAATTTCTCCTGCACTAATCTGGCACAGGGGATATTCGGGAATGGGTTCACCTGGGATTCCCCCGCCTCTACCTCATACAAAGCTCCTGTGACCCCCTCTGACACCTCACGCAGGGCATCTATGGTAAACCGACATACCTTCTTCTGTAAACCCATAGGGAAACCAGTAATAGGGACGTTGTACTGCATTACACAGATAAAAGGCAGCCACAACTTCCATCGCCGTCAAATAAATGTATGGTCTGTCATGATCTGCCTGCTGCGGTTCCAGAACCTCTATCCCCCTCTTATTAGTGCCGTGATATAATCTCATTGGAACTCCCTTCCAAATAATCCTTTACTTTTTCCAGATCATCAAATTTTCCTGCAATAATCCCCAGGATCTCATCATCTGGTTTCCACAGATCCGGCACCATAAGAGGGGTACATCCTGCCCGGTATGCCGCCAGCAGACCATTTTTTGAATCTTCCAGCGCATAACAATCCCCGGGAACCTCGCCCAGTGCCTCACATGCTTTTAGATAAATCTCTGGATCTGGTTTTGATCTTTGGATCATGTCACCACCTATGATTGCCTGGAAATATTCCGATACTCCCGCATCCTCTAAATGTTCTTCTATCTCTGATCTTTGGGAAGAAGATGCCACTGCCATTTTATATCCACTGTTTTTCAGGTGATCTAAAAGAAGATACAACCCCTTTTTTACCGGAAGAGCGTTTTCTTTATAATAAACAGACGTAAATTCATGTGAGTATCTACGCAGCTCCTGTTCATCATATCGCTCTCCAAACTCCCTCTTCCACATTTCACCTGTCTCCAAATAATTCATTCCCAGTGTTTTTAATACCATATAGCCTGCTTTGCCAATCCCCATCTTCTCACCTGCATAGTCCCATGCCTGCATGCAGATCCGCTCTGTATCAAACATCAGTCCGTCCATGTCAAAAACCACTGCGTTCATAAAGTCCCCTTTCCTTTTACATATGCCGAAATTTACCCTAGCTGAACGGTCAACAGCAGAATTAACAAATGTATCGTGATAACGAGACTTCCCCTGCATATCTGTGGTTCACGCACTGGAGAATATACCATCGGGATATTCTCTCTCAGCAGTATGAACTCATCCAATGCCTGTGGCAGCCATACACTTCTTTCTCCATTCGGCAATTGCACTACAATTCTGCTTCCACTTTTTCTGGATCTCCTTCCCTCTATCCTCCCTGACACCTGCATATACTGTGATTCATAATTCGCATAATCTCTCCCCCATCACACAAATCAAAAATCCTGAATCTCCCCTCCCCTTTGTCATCTGATTATAACATCTTTTATCATTCTTTGCCACATAAATCGTATAACTTCATCTGTCCACTGTCTCTCATTCATCCCTTTCCCTTCCTCATGGCATACTCGATCACACTGATCCCTTCATCATCGCAGGCATCCAGAATCGTTTTCCTTGTCTGGTTATTATTCTTCTCTGTATTGAAGATAAACCAGAAGATGCCACTCTCCACAACAATAATGACCAAAGCAAACAGAATCGTATCCAGCAGTGTACTGGATAGTGCTGTAAAAATAACTGAGGGCAGTATGATAGCAGCAAAGATCACAATCTCCCATTTCCATGAATGCTGCAATTTTTCATATTCACCCCGCACCTGCTCTGTATATTCTCCTGGTGTCAGGCTCTTCCTGCCCTTCTTTTCAAGACGCTTATTCCTACTCTTATACCTTTTCACCATAGTCTCAAGCATAACCTGTTCCATGAATGCCTTTTCTGCAGAATGCTCAAACTGCTTCGCCTCGGAAGGCGGCCTGCGTATGCTCCCATAGTGCCGATAGCGCCAGACAGAACGGACAAAAAGATAGGCCACATTATATATTCCTGATACCAGAAGGATCGGAAACATCGGGATACTAAGTATCATTCCATCTGTCAGCTTTATGCACAGAAAGATGGCACCTGCCCAGACAAGCAGGAACCCAACATAATAAATAACCGGTTTTATCTTACACCGAAAGATCATCGGACGGATAAATATATCTGCAATCATAGTAAAGACCAGGGACAGCCCGAAACCACCAAGATAAGGCGCAATGTCTGACTGCGCATGGAACAGATCCACATTTTCTTCCAACAAAAACAGGTCCATCATCTCTAGGATAAATACTACCCTCATGAGCCGGTACAGATTCACAGGAAAATATTTCATCCTCTCCCGCCAGTCATAATTCTGAAAATATTCCTTGCAGAACTTTTCCATATCCGGTCCAATGATCTTTTCCACTGGTTTTTCCTCCTGCTGCGCTGTCAACAGCAAGTCGTACAGATTCAGCATCAAATCCTCCTGTACCTCTGTATTCACCTCACTGAAGGTGCCATATAACTCTGTCTTTTCAAAAACTTCCCGGTACTCCCCCCTAAGCCGTTCCGTCATGTATGTGTACTCCAACTATATCTGCCTCCTTTCCTGAATTTCTGCAACGCTGTGCTAGAATCCGATCCGCACTCTCTGTCACCCTTCTGTAATTTTTCTTAAATTCCTCCAGATGCTTTTTCCCTGTCAGGGTGATGGTATAATATTTGCGGATGGGACCTAATGGTGACTTTGCCTTGCGGCACTGTATATAACCATTTTTATCAAGACGTGTCAGGACAGGATACAATGTGCCCTCTCTCACTTCAGACAGCCCGGCTTTCTCCAGTTCAGACAAGATCTCATAGCCATATGTCTCCCCCCCTGCGATTACACCGAGAACACAGCCCTCCAGAATCCCCTTTAACAATTGCGCATCCTGCATAGCAACCTCCATTTCGAAATGATGATTCATTTGTTTTCATTTGCTACTATATAATGCCAAGTAGTATAATGTAAAGATAGCACATCTACTCTGCATTGTCAAGTAGATGCGCCGGATCAAAAACAATGATTCCATAGCGAATGTCAGAACCACCCAGAGAAGTATAACTGTACACAATATCTTAGCTCAACGGCGCCAATTTAAACCCTGGTTCAAATTGGCGCCATTGAGCTAAATTATAGAATTAACAATGTGGCTCTTCATAAAAGGTAAGGCCAAATCCGCGCAGATAACCATATTCCTTAGAGTTCCTCTTTATCTTCTGAAAAGTACCCCTATCCAGATCACAGAGTACAAAAACGTATAAATCCTCTTTCTCATAATATCCTTTCCCAGTAAGTTCTTCACTATAAAAACCCATCACAATCCCTTCATCCATCTGATACAGGAATTTTCCCGTCTCCTCTGTCCATAGACTCTCTTCATAAGAGTTACGGTGCGGCTTGGAATGCTTCCAAAGATATTCGGTGATTCCTTTCTCATATCTTAATCCTAAACCGCCTGAAGCAGAACAGCTATACATAAACCGCACAAAGTCCCCCTCATAGTTAACATCCCCTTCTTCCTCATCTTTCTCTACTCCATTGCAATTTGCCTTCACGGCAAGATAGAGACGTCCCTGATGGCAGTACACAGATTCAACACAAACATCCACCATATTTTCTGCAAACGCCGTAATGTCGTCTGTATCCGGGAACTTTGTGCCAATGATCTTATCTTCCAGCTTTTTCTTTGAAAATAATGTCTTCACCTTGTCTGTCCTTTTATTGTATTTCACCAGCCCCTCTTCTGTCATATAATAAAAATATGTCTCGTCTAAACCAATATTGCTTTCCGGACCCTTTCCCATATCGCGGATCTCCCACTTTGCCAGATCAAGCTGATACATCTCTCCCTTCTGGCCATCCCGTATGTATGCTTTTTTATCCTGTACAAGAGGAACCCCATTGGAATCCCTGGCCATACTGCAGGCCCACTCACCGATCCCTGTCACAAGCTCCAGCTTTTCCTTTGATTTCAGATCCAGCCTGCAGATCTTTTCATCTGCACAATAAAATATCTCCTTATCTGTTTTCGCAATCAGGCAGTCCAGACGGTCTGCCTCTGCCAGCTTCTCCCACTTGCCTGCACGAAGGTGTTTCTTTGAATTCTTATTGCTGACAGGAATACGCCATATCTCATAATGTTCCTGATCAATATGGCACGAAATAAAGATCCATTCATTATCCACCCAGAGTACCTCGGGATAAATATCATCCCCGGTGATCTTTTCCATATCATAACAGTACTCTTCTTTCCCTTTCAGATCATACTGATAAATCTTTGTGCACTGATCTCCCTCATAGATGTTTCTGTCATTGGCATATCTGAGTATTTTATGGTCAATTTTCCCCTGCATCCCACCATAGTTTCCCAGTTTGGTTTCCCCTGTAACACTACCGCTAACGGAACCATTACTGACAGTACCACTACCAGATACCGTATTTTGAACCGTGTTTTTCCCACATGCTGTCATTACAATTACAAAAATAATTCCCAACATTACAAATAAAAAATTTCTTTTCATTTTAACTACTCCCATTCCTATTCGTATTATAAATGAATTATACTACTAAAACATTACCGCTTCAACTCTGATAATACTGTGCCTGCGCTTCCCACAGATCCCGGTACAGCCCCTCACTCTCCACCAGTGTATCATGGCTTCCCATCTGTGTGATATTACCTTTGTCAAAGACAAGGATATTCTCACAAAAGCGGCAGCTTGACATCCGGTGTGAGATATAGATGGCAGTCTTGTGTTCCACCATCTCATCAAACCGCCCGTAGATCTCCAGTTCTGATACCGGATCCAGTGCGGCAGTCGGCTCGTCCAATATCACTACGGGCGCATCCCTATACAACGCCCGGGCAATGGCAAGCTTCTGCGCCTCTCCGCCAGAGATTTCCACGCCCTCATCCGCCTGATTATAGATCACAGTCCTGATACCATCCTCCATTTCCTTCACCCGCCCCTCCATTCCTGCCTGCCGAAGGGCACTCCACACCTTCTCTTCTTCATATTCCACACTTGCTGCCACGTTCTGAGAGATAGGGAAGGAAAAGAGTTGGAAATCCTGAAATACCACACCAAAGATCTGACGGTACTCGTCATAATCGTATTTGCGTATATCAATACCATTCAGAAGAATCTCACCCTCTGTAGGATCATAGAGGCGGCACAGCAATTTGATAAAAGTGGATTTGCCGGAGCCGTTCTTTCCCACGATCGCCATCTTGCGCCCTACATGGATCTTTGCTGTGATATTTTTCAACACCAGATCTTCACTATTGGGATAATGAAAGGAGACATTTTTAAATTCCAGTTCATATTCGTTATCCAGACGTTTCTCAACAGGGATGGTACCCTCGTATTTTTCATTTTCCAGCGACATCAGGGACGTGTAATTGCCCATATACTGATTCATTACCTGCAGCCAGTTAAATGCGCCAAAAAATTCTGACATGTTATTTGAAAAACTGGTGAGTACCCCTACATAGAGAGAAACCTCTCCGATGGAGATGGCACCGCTCACTGCCTTGATCCCCACAAATCCATAGCAGATCAGGAGTAAGCTTCCCATAACTACTTCTGTAACAGCAGACAGCCACGCCTCTTTGCGAACCACTTCCTCCTGTTTTTTCCGAAGCCTGCCCGACATTTCTCCAAACCCGTGGAGGATCAGCTGCACCATATCATAGATGCGAACCTGCTTTCCAGGCTTATATTCACTCAGAAACATAAAATAAACTCCATAGCGCCGATTGACCTGCAGATTGTCTTCGTACGCCTGGTACTGCATCCTCTGTGCCCTACGGGAGATCAGAAAACGGAATAGAACGGCAGTTCCGATAAGCAAAAGCATCAGCAGCCCCGCCAGGAAGGAACTGGCAAAATCAGCCAGTCCATCTTCTTTCCCGCCTCCCCGGCTCATGAAAAAACGACTCATCAGTATAACAGAATAAATGATAGAAACAATATTACCAAATATACCGCTGATGGCAGAACAATACCCTGTGATCCCGCCATTCGTCTGACTGCCCTCGGATGCCTTCTCAATATAATCCAGCGTATCCTTCCTCTCCAGGATCTGATAATCTAGTGTCAGACATTTTTCTGATATTTGCTTTCGGATCCCATCGTCAATCCCCCGCCGGAGAATGATCAGCCATTTATTCAGCCCCCAGCGGCAGAGTGCCAGAACCATATTGAGAAGAACCAATCCCACTGCCTGCCCGACCAGACGCTGCTCTGTAGATTCCATAGCACTGTCGGTTATTAACGCCTCTGCGACACCATCTAAGATCATGGCGCCAACTATGATATTCAAAAACAGAATGGCACAAGACAGCATCTGTTCCAGTATCATCAGCGGCAGAAAGGATTTCCGGATTCCCGCCACCATTCGCAGTATCTCTCTGGTAGAGGTGCGGTTTTTATTCTTTCCTTTATTCATAAGACGCCTCCATCCCCCGCATACTCTTTTCGCAGTCATTTTCGGTATAATAATGGCTCTGTATTTCATAGATCCGGGCATACCGGCCTCCTTGGCGGAGCAGCTCCTCATGGGATCCCTCCTCTATGATCTTCCCATGCTCCAGAAAGAGGATCCGGTCGCAGAACCGGGTACTGGCAAGACGGTGGGAAATAAAGATGCTTGTCTTATTTTCCGTCATCTTATCATATTCCTCATACATTGTACTCTCTGCCAACGGATCCAGTGCCGAAGTGGGCTCATCCAGGATCAGGAATGGCGCGTTTTTATAGATACAGCGCGCCAGCATAAGTTTCTGCATCTCACCCCCGGACAACTGCAGGCCTTCCTCATCTAACACATTAGAAATATACGTATCCTCTCTTTTTGAAAGATTCTCGATCTTCTCCCTCAGCCCGGCACGCTCCAGCGCCTGCCAGAATCTCGCCATATCGGTATCCTCTTTTTCCTGTCCTGATACAATATTTACGATACGAAAAGGCAGTGCCTCCACATCCTGAAAAACCACACCAACTAACTTAAAATATTCCTCGATATCGTACTCCTCAATACTCACCCCATTCACCAGGATCTCCCCCGACACAGGATGATAGAATCCACAGAGCAGCTTCACCAGCGTCGTCTTGCCCTCACCGTTTCCCCCTACCAGGGCGATCTTCTCCCCAGCACGGATCCTTAGGCTGATATGGGACAGAATCTCCTCCCCCTCTTCTCCATAACGAAAGGATACATCCCTCAGTTCAATCTCCGGCGCCTTCTCTCGTGCCCCTGCAGGCACTTTGACTCCCTCCCCATGGCGGAAGCTGTCCTCCATATCCAGTCCGGTACGGTAGTTGCTGACTTCCTGATTCATCTTCAATATATCCATAACAGCATCCACAAAAGGGAACATCCAAGATGAAAAATTGGATATGACACCGAGCAGCAACGTAAATTCTGCCAGTGAGACGCTTCCCTGCAAAGCTTTCCTGATCAACAGGACATAAGCAAGCCCATCCCGCAGGGCAATAAAGAACGTATCTGACATAGTGGGCAGATAGAACCGTTTTTCCAGTCCTTTCTGCCATCTCTGCCCACATTCCACATAGGACTGCAGTACATCCCCAAACCATTTCTCCATCCGGTACATCCGCACATCCTTCCCACACACTACATCCGTTGTCTTTCTCCGAAGGATATCATTCTTCCGCCATAGCTCTGCATCCTCTTCCCTGTGTGCTTCCAGATAGTTTCTGGCATATCGGTTCGCCAGTACATTGCATACTAACATCAACAGGAGTACAAGGAGGATCCGGATATCCACTGCAGCGATGGTTCCCCCAAAGAGAAACAGCCCCAGAAAATTCCGTATCATAATCGGCATATACTGCACCACATGTTCTACCCCCTGATTATTGCCAGCGATGGCATGAGTCGCCAGTCCATTCAGCTTCTGGCAGGAATTGCTCTCTCGGTTGCAGTAATCTGTTGTAAGACTCTTTTCCAACAGCCTTCCGATAAATATATGGCACCGGGTCATCGTTGCCGCATTAGAATACCGTCTCTCTGCTATAATCAGGGCAGAACGGATCACCATAAATAAAAGGATGATCCCTCCCACCCGGACCATAAAATCCATGACAGTCAGACGGTTCTCAATGACATAGACCGCCTGGGATGGAATCATCACCATAATGATATTCATAATGATAAAGGCAAGGATCATCACAGAAAATGAGATCCGGGCGCCCTTAAATTCCCGAAACAATTCCTGCATCAAAAAAACTATGTTTGATAACAGACTGTACTTCTTCTCCCTCATAATTACCTCCATCCTCGTAGCTCAACGGCGCATAATGATAGTTCCTGCCTATAATGTAACATAGGCAAAAAGAGAAAGAGAAAAAAGTTCATAAATGGATAAAAATCGTTCCTGAACGGAAAGAATCAGAAATTAAGGAAAAGCTATTATTCACTCCAATGGCAGCATGACCTCTGTGGCAAATACCCCTGGTTCATTCTGCCGGTTGATAAACCCCTTATGCTTTTCCACCACCTTGTTGATCCGGCGCAGCCCGTTCCCGTGATTGCCTCTCTTGTTTGTGATATACTCTTTATCCAGCCTTCGTATCACCTCACAGGTAGCATTACTCACAGAAAGATACAACTGCTTTCTCCGCACACACATATAGATCCGGACAAAGCGGTCCTGGGAGGAATCCATCTTCTCACATGCCTCAATGGCATTGTCGATAAGGTTGCCTAAGAGCACACAGAGATCCACGGGATTACAGGACAGCTCTTTCGGCAGTTCTGCATCACATTTGATCCGCAATCCTTTTTGTTCCGCCAGAGTAAGCTTACTGTTGAGCATGGCATCCACACCAGTATTCCCTGTCTTATACCGGATATCCACTGCATCCAGTTCCGTCTCCATCAGGTCAATATATTCCTGCACTGTGTCATACTCCCCCAGTGCCAGATGAGCGCGGATCTTCTGCATATGATTGTGGTAGTCATGCCGCCAGCCCCGCATCGTCATATAAAGCTGGTTCATCTCCTCTAACTGCGATGCCACCAGCTTATCTTCATACTCCGATATTTTCTTTTCATTCTTTCTTTCATTGAAAAAAAACAGCAGGACACATATAACCACGCTGCCAGCGACCCAGATTCCAGTCATTACGAAACCTCCCTAAAAACAGCATCTAAGGAAAACCTGATTCAGGTTCTGATAACATCCACGACTCACCGACACCATCGATCCATCTGTCAGGTAACACTCTGTCCTTGTGATCTTCTCCACATTGAGTACATTTACCAGTACCGAACGGTTGGCCATACAAAAGCACTCCTCTGTCCATTCCTGACAGAGCTGCTTCATAGAACCCTTATAAGTATATTCCTTCTCTCTTGTCTTTACACAGAGATAGTGTCCCTGTACTTCCGCCAGCAAGATCTCCGATTTCTTTAATTTCATATACTCTCCCTGATAGCGGAATCCGATATACTCCTCTGTTTCCTTTTCGTTCCCCATCTCACGGATACAGAACAAAGCCTCCTCAAGATCTTCTTTCTCATATGGTTTCAAAAGATAGCGGGCAGCCCCTACCTTGTACCCATCAAACACACTTTCTCTGTCTCCAGTGATAAAAATAATAGGCATTTCCCGGTCGCGCTCCCGGATACGTTTCGCCAGATCCATGCCATCCATTTTCTTCAGCCCGATATCCAGCAGCAGACAGTGGAATGGCAGATCCAGTGGGTAATGAAATAACAGTGCTTCTGCACTCTGAAACACTTCAATTTCAACCCACATGCCAATCTTGCCATAGTACTGCTCTATCTCCTGCTGCAGATACCTACATTGTGTCTCGTCATCCTCACATATGCCAATCCGTAACTGTTTCATGACAACTCCCTAATTTTTCTTAGAAAAATCCTCAATTACACATGCACGTGCTTTCGTTTCCCCTCTTAAACATTTCCCTCCAGCAATATTTCAAACTCTGGTACTGGCACTGGCTTGGAGAACAGATACCCCTGTGCCCAGTCATAACCATAACCTGTGAGCAGCAGTACCTGTTCCTCTGTCTCTACTCCCTCAAAGATGATCTTCTTCTTGGCAGACAGAATCAGGTTACCGATTTGGTTGATATACTCTTTCTCATCCCTTGTCTCATAACGGTCGATAAAGCTCTTATCCACCTTGACATTATCCACCGGGGCAAAGAGCAGCATATTCAGGGAAGAATAACCTGTCCCAAAATCGTCAATATCAATCTTAAACCCATTCTCCCGAAGTTTCGACATCTGATTATACAGATTGGCACGGTCACTGCTGAAGATGCTCTCCGTAATCTCCACCTCGATATATTTGGGGTCAACACCATACTGCTTTGCCAGCCGGATGATCTTCTCATATGCATCGGCATTCCGGAAGTGGACCCTGGAAAAATTCACAGAGATAGGAATCATCGGGCGCCCTTGCTTTTTCCAGTCAGCAAGCAGCCGCAGTACCTGCTCATATACACACATATCCACATCCACAATCAATCCCGATTCCTCCAGCACGGGGATAAACTGATCTGGATAACGGTATGTCCCATCTTTCTTTCTCCATCGGACCAGCGCCTCTGCTCCGATGACAGTGCGGGCGCTCATGGAGAACTTAGGCTGTAAAAATGCCTCAATCTCACCTGAAACAATGGCATCATGAATGCTCCCAATGACAGCCTGTGTCCGGCTCCGCTGTTCCCACAATTCATTGGTATAAATGCCAATGGAATCATGATGCTGCCTCCTCACACTCTTTCTTGCATGATTTGCTGCATCAATCATTGTGTGCAGTGGCAGATCCGGCGACTCCAGAAAATAAATCCCGGATGTGATGTGGAAATCACTCTGTGGATACCGCTCTACAAGGTATTCTGCAAATTCCCTGTTCACCTTCTGCACCCGTTTTTTGATCTCTTCCTTATTATCCCGGCAGGAAAATACGACGAAACGGTCTCCCTCCAGACGGCAGACAAACACATTTGCCTCATTTCCTGACAGAATACGATGGGCAAATTCGCGCAATACATAATTCCCCTCTTCAAACCCAAACGTATCATTGAGCAGGGAAAAATTAGAGATATCTGAATACGATACAGCATACGCCTTTGTCTCATCATATTCACTGAGCAGCTTTCTTATCTTTCTCTTAAATGCCTTATACAAGTAGGCTCCTGTCAGCTCGTCCCGGGACAGATATTCAATCCTCTTTCTCTCCTTCTGCCGCTGCATACGGAGAGATACAAAAGAAGACATAAGACGCCCCAGTTGTATCAGTGAATTTACTGTCTCCTCCTCCCATACTCTCTTGCGGTCACGGCAAGAGCAGGAAAGATAGCCCACAGGCCGGTCATTGCTATACAACAGGATATTAAAATATCCCATGATCTTTTTCTCTTCAAAAAATTCCCGGTCCCTTTCTGAGAAAGAATGCTTCGTAATATCCGGGACAAAATTAATCCCCTTTTCATTAAATCCAGAAAGAAAACCATCCCACTCATCTATGGAAACAAGATCATCCAGCTCTTCCAGCACCCCCTGTTCCCTGGTCCACTTATTCGTCATGCGGACGATACCATCACCATCAAATTCTGAGATGAGCGCCTCATCAAAATGAAACCGATGACCGATGCGCAGCAACAGCATATCCACGCCGCTGTCAAGATTTCTGGAATTGGACATAAGGCTGACGGCAAAGGAAATAAACTCCATATCATAATGAGCCAGATCTTCCCCATCCAGTTTTGTGCATGGCTGAGCCACCACATAAGGTTCATACTCATTTGACATAAACGGCTCATAAAACACCACTGGCTTTCCCGATACACGTCCACATTCCAGAGCAGCGCCTACATGCTCCATCGCCATAGACAGATCACAGTTCCCCTCCTCCTGACAGAATGCCAGTGTCAGATTCGGCCGAAGGTCCCTGCTGCGCCCAAAATAACTATCCTTCAGCTTATCATAGATGGTCACAGCCTGTCTCTCCACAAACCCGGCATCCGAATGCCGCATGAATACCAGAAAGGTGTCCTTCTGCATCCTGCCGATGACAGCATCTTCTCCATAACCACCATAATATCTGCGCAGAATGACAGCATAATTCTGGATCATCGCCATAACAAACACTGTTCCATATTCCTTTATGAATTCGTCCATGTTCCACAGCCGCAGCAATGCCAGATGAAAAGAATGCCCAGAATCTTTCTGAAGCAGCTCCCAGATCCGCTCCTCTGCTTTCTGACAGGTATACACTCCTGTCAGCGGATCGGTCTCTGCGGATATCATTTTCTCTCCACTATCACTCACTCAGTCACCTTCCTTCCAAACAAAAGGGAATCTCCCTATTTATATGCCTTTTCTCAATCAGGCTTTTTACCATTCCGCATCTTTACTTTCGGATTTACTATAGTCTCACCTGTATCCAGATCATATGCCATACACGGTAGAAATGTTATAGAAGAAACATAGGCTGGAACAACCTTATCTCCCAATAGAATCATTTTCCCATCCACAATACCACCTGTCATAGAAGGTCCATACACTTCATCCTGTAATGGAAAATCATCCGGCAGTTCCAGCGTCAATTTTTCATTATTTCCCCAGATCGTTTTCACAGAATCCCACAGCTTTTCTTCAAGTCCCAGTTCTTCTATATTCTCTATATCGGCATAGAACAGGATAAATCCCGTCGAACCCCACTGATCCGTTTTCTTTTTACTCCAGTCAGCGGTAATCGATAAGTACAATCTGTTTTCATAGGCATAGATATCATTTATCTCATGATCCCTGTATTCTCCCTTGTCCCCCCATGGATGCAGTTCCTCCAGCCTTTTTCGGAATATATCCTTCTTGATCACACAGACCGGTTTCTTTCCCTCCCCATCATACCGATAGATCTGACGGCGGTCTGTCGTAATGTACATGCTGTTCCCACACTGTACCATGGACACATAATTCTCTCTCTTTTTGTCCATCAGCCGCGTTGTTTCCCCACTCTCCGGCTCAAGAGAATAGAGCGAATTGTCTGTCTGAATAAACAACTGTCCGCCAAATACCGCCATCTCATGTTCACTGGTAAAAACCAGGTCCCCTCTGATTAATTCTCTCTCCTGCAACAGAGGTTCACATTTCTTTGCCTGCAGATCATATCTGTAAAGCCGGACGAAATCGTCATCCTTCATCTCCCCCTCAAATATCAGGCAGGAGTCTGACACATAGATGCTCTCATACATGTCTATCAAATCGTACATAGTTACAAGTTTTTCTTTCTTGGCTGGAAGAAGAATTTCTCTCTTCTCTGTCTTGCCAATGGGCATGCGCCAGAGTGTCTCTTCTGTCTGCTTCTCTGTCGTATAATACAGCCAGTCGCCAGCGATCCCATGCACAGCATGCAGTTCCGGTATCTCATACCGTGTCATCCCCTTGTTATTTGGATCCTGCTGAATAAGAACCCATCTGTCGTTTCCATCATAATCTTCGTCATCCTGCAGCTCTGCAAAGTATGCCACATCATTATGAAAAAAACGTCTCTGTACATCCCCCAGCTTCTCATCTACCTTAGCCCAGAAATCCTCCTGCACCTGATCTGCACTCATAGCAGCACCACTGACAGCATTACGGCTTCTGACAGAAGAATTCCCATCATTCCCCTCCATCTGACAAGCAGTCATACATAACAGGAATACTGTCAGAACAAACCCCACTGCCATACATTTCCGTCTGATCATGCTTCCCCTCCCTACATCTCCAGCAAATATCTCCTTGTCTGCCTGATCTCTTCCGGCAGGTCAATTCCATTTTTCTCAAACTTACGCTCCAGCACAGAAATCGTCTGCTCCTGTTTGCGTTTCTCTGTTGTATAACGTCTCGCTGCCTCTTGGTAGGCATTCTGCACAAGAAGCCCCTGTGCCACATCCGATGCAAATGGGCAGTAAGTGAACAGGATTCCCCTGTTGATCCGGTTCAGACGCATGGCACCCACTGCCTCCCTCACAATCCAGTCCTGATAATCCCTGGCAAACACCTCTCTGTGCTTATTATTACACTGCTGTAACTGCAGCTTGATCTTTTCTTTCTTCTCTGGTGTCAATTCAGAATTCTTCCGGTAGAACTGCAGATAATCTGTATACTCACTTGTCAGGGATGGATACCGATAATTATTCCACTGCGCTCCCATATCAGTACGGCATTTCTCCCAGCGGAAATGAGCCATAAGTTTAAGGATTTCCTGAGACAGATCCTGCTCAAACAGAGAAGGCAGAAGAATACGGGCATGGGACTGTTTCACCCTGCCTTCAATATCCTGCCACAGCACCCCATTCCGCCCATATACCGGAAACAAAATAAAATCAGGCGTATAGCGGACAATATTCGTAAAGTTTGGAACTTCAATCTTAGGATAGCTGATAAGTTTCTCTCTATAGAAGATACTATAATCCAGTTTCTCCAGCTTCCGTACTTCGGAGTTGATAGCAGCACCTGTCACTACAGCATTCTCAATTTTATTATACAGTCCCTCTGAACAAAGCACCGGAACAAAGGTGGAAATATTACCGTTGACATTACGGTCTGCATATCTCAGGAGTTTATCCACTTCAAAATGAAGTCTCTGATCCGGATCCCTAAACATATCCTGCGCTGCCCGCTGCTCTATCTTTCCTGTTGCAGCCTCTTTTCTCAGATACTCTTCAAAATCTGTATCAAATTCATCTTTTGACGGATTTTTCCTTCCCTCGTAAATCTCTCTCAGCCACATCGGCATTGTATAAACCTTGCACTCCAGTGATTCATTATCAATTTCCGGCAGACCGATGAGTTCCTGAAGCTGGTCTGCTGTCAGAAGTTCTTCACTCACATAACCAAACCGCAGAAATAACCGGACTGCCAGCGGTGGATTATTATCCCGGAAACTCCTCTTGACTACTTCCTCATAGATTGTAAAAAAACCGGCTGTAAGTTTCTTCCGCACCGCTGCTGCCTCTGGCACCCTGGCAAATTTATCCTGTAACCGGAGAAACTCTTCCACTGCTGTGGCAAAGTTCTGTGCCACTTCCTCATCCAGCGCCGTATACTCCAAAATCTGCCGGAGTGATCCACCTAACACTGATATGTCCTCTTTTTCTTCCGAATTGATATGCTCTTCATCATTTGAGAGAATCGCCAGATAGATCTTCTCCATCCGCTCTCTGTCCAGATTTGGATCAGCTCCTGCCATATCTGTGAGAACTGTCTCCATCTCATCAATTTTCTTCATCAGTTCATCCAGCATATGGACAAGCCGGCTTCCATCTTGTCCCGCCTTCCGTATAGCCATAGCCATTTTCCCTGTCAGTGAAAACAGATTTTTCTCATCCATAACCATAATGCGGAAAATGCGTCCCAGCCATTCCCCATAACTGCGGCATGCATCCAGTATCGTCGGTATCACCTGGCATTGGACCTCAAACTGGTCTTTCGCCACATACGCACTGCCACTATAGAAATTTCTTTGGGCCTCCACTGGGATCTGGCTGCACTGAATGCAATATTCAAGCCGCTCATGCAAAGACACTTCTCCTGGTCTCTGCTGTCTAAGCCGCTCAATGGAGGCAAGCTCCTCTGGCATAAGGCCAGAATCATTGACGACTGCCTTATATTCATCATACTTACTAAGCAGAAAACTATTGGCATCCTCTGCCTCCTGCTTCAATTTCTGATACATCCGGTACACCTGCGCTATGATAAAATTATAGGAAGTAACCAGAAGCCCTCTATACTGCTGTTTTTCATCCAGTACCATGCATGCCTGCTCAAAACTGCTGACAGGCAAACCGTATACAACCAGATCATCCAGGGCAGTGTAAGTAAAGGAATGTACTTTTAAACAGGTGTCACACATCCCCAGAAAATTTCCCGATCCAAGATTCAGCCGGATGCCATCTGCCTGTACCGAAACCCTCCCCTTCAGGATCAGTCCGACGGACTCTAATGGCTCACCTTTCTCAAAAACAACAGCCCCTTTCGGTACTGAATTCGTGGTATTCATGTTAAGGTCTACTGACATAATATAGTCTCCTCAAAGCTATTTTAAGTTATTTCTTCTGCTACATAAATCTGTTCACTATACTGCTGATTATATCTTTTTTTGCGCACTCTGTCAATGAAATGTGTGATTTCGACAGCCTCTCCGCAGCCCCTTGTTACGGTTCACTGCCTTACTAGGGAGCGAACTGCAGCAACCCCTTCATTGCTGGCTGATATACTCTCCCATCCGCTCCTCTGCATGACGGATCTCTGCCTCTAAGTCTCTGGCAGACAAAAGGCGGCATCCCTCACCACGAATGATGATCTGTTCCATTCCATCAGAAGTCGCCACTGTCACATGGTGATGTCTGGCATTCTCATGGGCAAATTTCTCGATGTACTGGTCAGCCGTCTCTGCTTCTTTTGTATACACCACAGTGATATTGTGGTAGGAAAAAACCTCTGTCCGGTGGTTCTGCACCCGGTAGGCATCAAATACCAGAATAAGCCGGCACTGCTGGAAACCCTGATAATTGCACAGGATATCCTGCAGCCGTCCTCTTGCAGCATCAATATTGACCTTAGACAATTCCCTCAGTTCTTCCCATGCAAAAATTATATTGTAGCCATCCACAAGAAGAAAAGAATCCTTCTTGACCTGTTTCTTATTTGGTTTTGATAGTCCCACAGGTTTTGATGTGACAGACCGTACTCTGGCAGCGGATATTCCTTTGTGGGATGCTGGTGTGCCTTTGCGGTTAGAGTGAGAGGCCCGCTCAAGGATCTGGTCAATCTCCTCCACATCGATCCATTCCTCTTCCTGTCCTGCCTGAAGCCCATAATCCATTTCTTCCCCTGGCTTGTCCCCCTCTGTCTGTCTGGCACTCTCCACTGCTGTATCTATATGCATGTAATTTCTCACTTCATTCCACGGCACATTAAATCCCGCCCCATGGGCACAAAATACAGATCCTGCCGGATTCCCTGCATCCCTCTCTGGGTCATACCCTTTTGCCAGGATCACTTCATCTGCATTGTGGCAGGGGCGGTATCCTGCCAGACGGCAGAACAATCTTCCCCTTCCCTTTGTATAGGCAGTAACTTCCCTGGGATAATCCCTCATCGTGATGATAGGGGCACATCCTGTCATCACTGCCATGCCAGATGAAGATTCCAATGCAAATGTCCCTGCCATCCGGTCAATATCTGCCATTGCACGGCCTACAGTTTCTTCTGGCACTTCAAGGCGGAAGTCATAATATGGCTCTAAGAGAACCGATTCTGCCCGCATCAGTCCCTGACGGACGGCACGGTATGCCGCCTGACGGAAATCCCCTCCCTCGGTATGCTTTAAGTGCGCTCTTCCGGCGATCAGTGTAACTTTTACATCGGTAAGCGCTGATCCTGTCAGAACTCCCGGGTGTTCCCGTTCCAGCAGATGTGTCAGAACCAGTCTCTGCCAGTTCTTGTCCAATACATCCTCACTGCAGTTGATATCTGCCTGAAATCCACTGCCCGTCTCTCCCGGCTCCAGCCAGAGATGAACTTCCGCATAATGGCGCAGCGGCTCAAAATGCCCCACGCCCTCTACTGCTGTGGCAATCGTTTCCTTATACACAATATTTCCTGTGCCAAATGTAACCTTTACCCCAAATCTCTCTTCAATGAGATTCTGCAGGATCTCAATCTGCACCTCCCCCATCACCTGTGCCTGTATCTCCTGCAGTTCTTCCTTCCACACGATATGCAGTTCTGGTTCTTCTTCCTCTAGTTGTCTTAGCTTCGGCAGCATCACCGCAGCATCCACTCCATCCGGAAGCTGGATCTGATAGGTGAGCACAGGTTCCAGAACTGGCCTTTTCCCTTTTTGTTCTATGCCAAGCCCCTCACCCGGATATGTCTTCGTCAAGCCGGTCAGAGCGCATACCATCCCCGCCGGGGCTTCATTTACTGTCTCATATCTGCTGCCCGAATAGACACGGATCTGATTTACCTTTTCCTGCCATCCCTCGTGAACATCCTCCAGTTCCATCCTTGCCCGCAGCACACCACCTGTCACCTTCACATAAGTAAGGCGGTTTCCAGACTCATCTCTTGCTATCTTAAACACCCTGGCTCCAAACTCATCTGAATATCTCCCTGGTTCTATATACTTTTTAAATGCATTCAGAAATTCCTCCACCCCTCTCAGCTTTAATGCAGAACCAAAGAAACAGGGATATATTTTCCGCTCTCTTATGAGCCGCGGAATACAAGAAAGATCCAGGGTACCCTCTTCCAGGAACTGTTCTAATAACCCATCTTCACAGAGAGCAATATTTTCCAGAAACCCGTCACTGGCCTCATTAGAAAAATCCACACAACTACTCTCCAGCCTGGTCTGCAGTTCCTCCAATATCTTCTCTTTTTCTGCTCCTGGCTGGTCCATCTTATTGACAAATAAAAAAACAGGAACCCCATACTGCTCCAGAAGTCTCCACAATGTCTCTGTATGTCCCTGTACACCGTCAGATCCACTGATAACGAGAACTGCATAATCCAGTACTTGCAGAGTCCTCTCCATCTCTGCTGAAAAATCCACATGCCCCGGAGTATCCAGAAGAGTTACACAGGCATCCCCCAGATCCAGTATGGCCTGCTTAGAGAAAATCGTGATCCCACGTTCCTTTTCCAGCCCATAGGTATCCAGAAAAGCATCTCCTTTATCCACCCTTCCGAGCCGCTTCAACCTTCCTGCTGTATATAAGAGCCCCTCTGATAGGGTTGTCTTACCCGCATCCACATGTGCCAGCAGAGCAACGGTAATATGCTTTGATGGCCTTCTATCCAACCTGTTTTCTTGCTTTTCAGGCATATCTTTCATAGAAAATGTCCCTTTCCGTGCTATAATATTTCCATTATAACACGGAAAGGGACATCCGTCGACCTGTTGTCTTTACACTTATCACAACGGCGCCAATTATTTGTACTGGAATCTGCCCACTAATTCTTTCAGCATATCAGCCTGACCTGACAATTCTTCTGAAGAGGCTGCACTTTCTTCTGAAGTAGCTGAATTGGATTCAATAACAGATGCAATCTGATTAATCCCTTCTGTAATCTGCGCCACTGCATCCGCCTGCGTATCCGATGCCTGGGCGATCTCTGCCATAGATTTATTTACTACTTTTACATTGCCGACTACATTAAGCAAAGATTCTGCCGTAGAGTTGGCAAGCTGCATTCCATCCTCCACCGCTAAGATGGCATTCTGGATCAAATCCTTCGTATTTCTTGCAGCTTCGGAACTCTGTTCTGCCAGTACTCCAACCTGTGTGGCAACAACAGCAAATCCTCTGCCGTTTTCCCCCGCCTTCGCTGCCTCTATCGATGCATTCAGTGACAGGAGGTTTGTCTGGTCCGCTATCTCTTCAATGCTGCTGATAATCTCTGCAATCTTATCCGATGCCTCGCGGATATTGTTCATCGCCTCAATATTCTTCTTCATATGTTCATTGCTCTCGATAATCTGATCACCCATATCAGCAACCACTTCCCTTGTCTGATCCGCATTCTTTGCATTTATGGTTATTTTCTCTGATACTTCCGTGATCGTTGCTGTCAGTTCTTCAATAGCACTTGCCTGGTCTGTCGCCCCTTCCGCCAGCAGCTGTGCTGCCCCGGACAGGTCTGTTGCGCCATTCTGTACATACTCTGCATTATTGTCAATATCTTTCATCGCTGCACTTAAGGAAGAAATAATTCCCCGGAAAGATTCACTGATCTCTGCAAAGTCCCCCTTAAAATCACCATCTACTTCAATAAGGAAATTGCCTTTTGACAATTCTGACAGATGGCTGTCAATCTCTGTAATGACCCCTTTCAGATCCTGAACGGTCCCTGCAAGGCTGTCCATCAGCGTTGCCGTCTCATCATTAACATCTGGTATTGGTGTATCTGAGTGAAGATCCCCCTGGGCCAGAAGGGCAAGACGGTCTACCACAGCAGAAATAGGTTTCACAATCTTTTTGCCTAGCTTATTTCCATTCCAAATGCCAAAAACAGTAAATGCAATCACAAAGATTATGGTAAATACCAGTGACAAATAGAACATTCCCATAAATTCATTCCGCACAGCAGCAATACCAATGCTCCAGCCATTCATATCTTCAATGGGTGAATAGGCAACTACCTTGGTTTTTCCATTATAAGAATATGTTCCTGTCCCATTTTCCCCTGCAATCATCTTCTTACAGATCTCACTATACTTCTTAAGTTTTGAATTGGAATCACCAAGATGGATACTGTCTTCAACACCAACAAGGGATGAATCGAGGTCAGCAATGGTGATTCCATTGGCATCCAGCATAAAAGCTGTTCCACCCTCTCCAACCTTGATGGAGCGCATAATATCATTCAGAAACTCCCCATCCGGAATATACACAACTGCACCGACCACGGTAGTTCCCGCCATGCCATTCTCCCACAAAGGAGCAGATACCGCATAAGAAACTGCTTTTGTAACATCACTATATGCCGGTGTGGAAACATATGTATTTCCCTTCATCGCTTCTTTAAAATAATCCCGGTCAGACAAGTCTGTCTCTGTAAGTACATCAATCCCTTTATTATCCAGAAGAAATGCTCCCTGAAACTTATGTTCCTCAATCTTCTGGTCCAGAATTGCCTTCTTCTCCTCCTTTGACAATTGTGTGGATGACAGACGCGCAATCGTCCCTGTCTCATAAGCTATGGCTGTGTACTGTTTCAGTGCCGCTGCCACATAATCTGCCGCTATATCAGAAGTACTGTTAATTGTTTTCGAAACTGCACTTACCGATGAAAGATAACTCAATACTGATGTAATAATCCCCAAAACAATACAACAGATCAAAATAGTCTGAGCAAAGCGAGCAGAGATTTTTTTGCCAATACTGACAAAACCATCCTTGTTTTTACCTCTCCCCAGTTTCCCAAGTATCCCTTTACCTTTTTCTTTTTGCATATTTACCTCATTTCTGTACTGCCTTTACCTAAAAATGATTTGTGTCTCACTCTGCTGTATATTTGAATCAATATATGCCAGGCAACACGACAACATATATTGATTTCATTATACCAAAAGTATGATGTTTTTTCTACCTTTTTTCTCATTCATTTAAGATTCCTGAAATGAAATTTTAAATTCTACTCTCCATTTCCATAACAGAAATTACTC